>DATHTI010000298.1:0-6088 GCA_035463335.1 Pyrinomonadaceae bacterium
AGTATCGTGATAATGCGTTATCGAAGGCGCGCTTCGAGTTTCGATGGGAGGACCAGTTCAACTTATCACTCGATCCGGAAGTGGCGCGTGAATATCACGACGAGACCCTGCCGCAGGATTGCGCGAAGCTGGCGCACTTCTGTTCCATGTGCGGCCCGCATTTCTGTTCCATGAAAATCACGCAGGAGGTCCGCGCGGGATTGAGTGAGAAGGCTGAGGAGTTCCGTACCTCCGGCGGAGAGATTTACCGGTAACAACTGATTTTTAGCCACAAAGAAGCACAAAAGCTCAAAACAGGATCGTTGGTTTTGAGCTTTTGGTGCCTTTTTGTGGCTAAATTCGCCATTTGTGTGCGAAAATACACATAGCAATATCGATCCGGGGAGAGAAGGTATGAGGTTGAGGCCGGTCGAGTCGGAAATGCTTGTGGCGGTGGGCTACGATGAGAAGTCGCATAGCTTGCTCGCTGTCTTCAGAACGGGCGAAACATACCGCTACAAAAACGTCCCATCGTTTGTTTACGAGTTGTTGATGAGCGCCGAGTCGAAGGGGAAATTCATGCACAAGTACGTCCTCAATCGCTTCGATTACGAGCGGGTGGCGAGTAGCGGATCTCGCGAACGCACGCGATCCAGGGCTGCGCGTCGAGTCAGAAAATGATGAGACCTTGTGATATGTTGAAACGCCGTTCAGATCACAGCACCAGCGAGGTCTTCATATGCGTTTCCGTATCCCGGTTTTCGTCCTCATTCTGCTAGCTCTCCCGCAATTCGCAAACGCCCAGAAAAAATTTGCGACAGGAAGTGTTCCGCCGCCGCAGTTCACCGATGCGCAGCGCAAACAAAAACTCGCCGCCGCCTTTCCGGAGATAGAAAAACTTTTCAAAACTTTTATGGAGCGCTCGCAAGCACCGGGCGCAGTCTTCGGTGTCATCATCGATGGCGAGCTGGTCTGGGTAAAAGCCGCGGGTGTGCGCGAGAAGACGGGCAACGCTCCCGTTACAGACGACACCGTCTTTCGCATCGCCTCGATGACGAAGAGTTTCACTGCGATGGCGATAATGAAGCTGCGCGACGAAGGCAAACTCTCACTCGACGATCCGGTATCAAAATATGTCCCCGAGCTCGCGAACCTCCCTTATCCAACGAGCGACTCGCAAGTCCTGACGATCCGCCATCTGCTAACTCATTCGGAAGGTTTCCCCGAAGACAATCCATGGGGCGATCGACAGCTCGCCCAAAGCGACGAGACAATGCGCACGTGGCTGCGCGCGGGCATTCCATTTTCGACTTCGCCCGGCACGGCTTTCGAATATTCAAACTACGGCTTCGCGCTTCTCGGCCAGATCGTCGCCAAAGCTTCCGGCCGTTCTTACGCCGATTACGTACGCGACAACATCCTCAAGCCACTCGGCATGAACTCGTCAACGTTCGAGATGACGTCGGTGCCGAAGGAACACATCGCACTCGGTTATCGTCGTGAAGACAACAATTACAAACCCGAGCCGATACTCGCGCACGGCTCGTTCGGCGCGATGGGTGGACTTTGGACCAGCGCGGCCGATCTCGCGCGTTACGTTGCATTTCTCATGTCAGCATTTCCGCCACGTGACGAGCCCGACCGTGGCCCAATCAAGCGCAGCAGTGCGCGCGAGATGCAGCAGGCGTGGCGTCCTTCTCCTGCAAGCGCCTTTCGCACGACCGTCGATGCGCCGCTCCAGCTTGGCGTTTCGGCTTATGGCTACGGTCTTGGCGTTTCGCAGGATTGCCGCTACGGTCATGTTGTCGGACACGGTGGCGGACTTCCGGGTTATGGCTCGCTGATGCGCTGGCTACCGGAATACGGCGTCGGTCTCATCGGCATGAGCAACCAGACGTATCAAGGCTTCAATACGCTCTTCAACGACGCGGCTTCAGCGCTTCATCGTACCGGCGCTTTGCAGCCGCGCGCAGTGCAGCCATCGCCCGCATTGCTAAGCGCACAGGCGGATGTTTCGCAACTGATCATCAAGTGGGACGACAGCCTCGCTAACAAAATAGCCGCGGACAATTTGTTTCTTGATGTTGCGGCCGACGTGCGCCAGAGTCGTTGGAAGAGGTTAACGGAACAACATGGCACATGCCGTCCGGCGACTTCAATCAAACCGGAGAACGCATTGCGTGGCGAGTGGCGGATGATGTGCGATCGCGGCTGGCTCGACGTGTTCATCACGCTGGCGCCGACGATGCCGCCGAAAGTTCAGCTAATCGGCATCAATCCCGTGATGCCGCCTGACGCGGAGATGACGAAGGTTGCGGAGACGATCGGGAAGCTACTCGTTACGTGGGATGCGGAGACGGTTAAAACGATTGCGGCGCAGGGACTTGATGTGGAGCGAATGCGGCGTCAGGTGAGTGCGGCAGCGGCGTGGGGCAGTTGCAAGGTTGGCGAGCCGCTTAGTGGGAATGGGACACGGAACAGTTCGATCCGGCTCGTTTGTGATAATGGACCAATCGCTGCTCGAATTGCGTTGGATGCTAATCACAAGTTAATGAACCTGGATTTAGTCCCGTTGCGTGAGCAACGGTGTGTTCCTTAACCACAGATTACACGGATTTCTAAATGATTCCGGCCTTGCGTTGCATCTCTCGCAAGGTCTCGGGGATGAAGGATGTGATCTGGTAGGTTTCTTCACGTCCGTCTACATACGTCTGATAAAGATTGAAATCGGGTAGCGAGAGACAGCTCAGCGGCGAGTGATGGTTGTAACCCGTATCGAGTCCGACCGCGCTGTGCGAGATGTAGATCCCGTGCCGTCCAAGCCGTCCACGTAACGGCAGCAGTGGCGTCGGCGTGTGTCCAAACACGCAAGGCTTGCCGCGGTAGTTTTTGTAAAAATCCATGTCGCGCATCCACAACAGCGACATCTGCGTGCTCTCGCTCGGATGCTTACCTTCATCAAGCCCGGCATGTACGTAAATCGCAAACTGGTCTTCGTAGTAAAAAGGCATCTTCTCCATAAACGCGAGGTGCTCGGCCGGAAGTGAGCGCTCAAACAAGACCCGCAGCTCTTCAAGATCCTTTTCACTATTAACTTTGACCGGATGTCCCGTGTACTGCTCAAACGTGCGCTCGCCGCCAACGACCGGCGAGAGCCACAGATTGCTGCGACCATCGAGAAAATCCATCAACATCTGTTCGTGATTTCCGCGCAGGCAGATAACTCGCTCGGGATTCTCGCGCGTGAGTCTGAGAATGTGGTTGACACAACCCGGCGCGTCGGCGCCACGATCGATCAGGTCGCCGAGAAAAACGAGCGTATCGTTTTCCGGATCGCGCGGCAGCATGTCGAGCAGGTTGAGGAGCTGCGCACAACGGCCATGTATGTCACCAACAACAAATGTTTTCATTCAGACTGGTCCCCGGGTTGCTCGCGGTTGCTTTTGATGCGGCTCATCAATTCAACGAAACGTGGATCCTCGTGCATGTCGGTCCAGTTTGGATCTGACTCAAACCACTTGTAATTCTCATTGCCGAGACCGATCGCCGTCTCCAGCCATCGTAACGCCTCCACCTGTTTACCCTGCAACAGATAAGCAGAAGCAAGCCAGTAGGAAATATCGTAATCCGCCTCCGCAACCTGCCTGACTTTCGGCGTCAGTTGCTCGTTTGCTTTCGTGTGTTGCCCCTGCGCACTCAGCGCAATCGCAAGGATCGGTCGGACGCCGTCGATCTGCGGATGTCGTTGCAACACCGTCTGAAGGATCCGAATAGCCTCGTCAACCTCGCCTTTGTAGTAAAGCACACGGGCGCGGAAAACTTTGATCAGCGGATGTTCTGGCTCGATGGCTTCGCCTTGATCGAGCTCACGCATTGCTTCTTCGTATTCGCGTTGATACATGAAGATGCGCGCGCGATTGTAACTTGCCAGAACCTTTTCCCCCGGATTGAGCCGCACCATTCGATCGAAACTGCGCAGCGCCTTTTCGTAATCGCCGTCGAGCCGCGCGACCACGCCGCGTACAAACTGCACGCCCGGATCGTTCGGGTACTCGTTACGCAACACATCGACTTCTTCGCGCGCTTTTTGCTTTTGTCCACCAGTGAGATAGATGAACACCATGTGCATGCGCGCTTCGAGCAGACGCGGATCGAGCGTCAATGCTTTCCGAAAAGCGTTCTTGGCTTTGTCATGATCGCCTGCCTGCCCGAGCCCCTTCAGAACGCGATTCACGTAACAACTTCCAATCGCGGAATAAGCGAGCGCGAAGTTTGGATCGATCTCGATGGCGCGCCGGAAGTGTTCGATTGCCGAGTCGAGATGTTCACGCTCGATCGTGTGATAAATAAACGACGCGAGACAGTCGCGACCGCGCAGGTATTCTTCGGAAGCCGCAGCGTCGGCGGTTGTCTTTCGCGACAGCTCGACTTTCTCATCCGGGCTCAGCTCGAGACGCAGTCCCTCAACAATGCGCTGAACGATCGTGTCCTGCACGCCGATGATGTCGCTGGCGTCGGCGTCGATCCGCTCGCTCCAGAGAATCTCACTCGTGCGTACGTCGAGTAGTTGCGCCGTGACGCGCAGACGATCGCCCGCGCGAAGAAACGTCGCTGTCAGGATCGCGTCAACTGCAAGCTCGCGTCCGGCTGCGGCGGCATCCACCGTTTGTTTCTGATACTTAACGATGACTGACGACGGCCGCACGACCAACGATCTCACGCGCGCCAGCTCTGTGATTACCGCATCGGCAAGCGAGAACTGGTAAAAATCGATCTCGCGATCGTTACCGACATTCTTGAACGGAAGGATAGCGACGCTTTTTCGATCGCGATCGCCGAGACTAGTTAACGGGCTCGCTTGCGCATCACCGCTGCGTCCGCCCGATCTCGTGCCTGAAGCGTTCTCCGCACCTTTGCCTCCGGTTAGCCAGCGCAGCGCGCGTGTGACCTTGCCTTCCTGTTTCAGATGTTTCGGAGCGACTGGCGTCGTACTTTCATCGAGACCTGGCAGCGAGTCTGTCCCGAGCTCGCGAATGATCTCACGCAGATCGTTCGCGAAATGTGAGATCTTCTGGTAACGGCTGCGCGGGTCCTGGGCGAGCGCTTTGTCCAGCACGGCTTGCAACTTGGCAGGAACACGCCCTGGTCTCATTTGCGACAACGGCTTAGGCTCTTCATTCAACACTGCGTGACGCACTTCGATAGCAGTTTGGCCCTGGAACGGCCACGTGCCGGTCAGCATTTCGTAAAGCAACACACCGGTGGAAAAGATGTCGGCACGTGAATCGACACGATCACCGCGTGCCTGTTCAGGCGCGGCGTACGTAGCCGTGCCGTATGGAACGCCGACTTCGGTGATCTCGGTGTGATGAATTCCCGAGGTGCGTGCAGCTTCTTCGTCGAGCAGTTTCGCGAGTCCGAAATCGAGTACTTTGACTTGCCCGGTTGGCGTGACCATTACGTTGCCGGCTTTGATGTCGCGATGAATGATGCCGCGCGCGTGTGCGGCACCGAGCGCGTCTGCTGTTTGCACTGCGATTGACAGAGCGCTCTCGAGTGACAACGGACGACCATTCACGAGCTGCCTTACATTTCGCCCTTCGATGTATTGCATGGCGATGAAGTGAATGCCGTTGATCTCGTTGAGGTCGAAGATGGTGCAGATGTTTGGATGATCGAGTGCGGAGGCGAGCCGCGCTTCGCGTTCGAAACGCTTGAGATTAGCTTCGCGCGCGGTGAGCTCGGCGGGCAGGACTTTGATGACGAGCGTGCGGCCGAGTTTCGAATCAACCGCTTTATAGACGGTGCCCTGCCCGCCCTCACCGAGCTTCTCGAGAATTTTGTAATTGCCCAGCGTCGAGCCAATCATTGAGCTGTTTTAACCACGGATTACACGGATCTACTCCGCGATACCCATTTGCCAGAGCATGAACGCGTAGTCAAACGCCGTTTCGCGCAGCGCATCGTAACGCCCGGACGCACCGCCGTGTCCGGCGCCGAAGTTGACCTTCAAGAGCAACGGATTTTTGTCAGTCTTCATCGTGCGCAGCTTTGCGACGAGCTTCGCGCCTTCCCAGTACGGCACCTGGCTATCGTTGAGCGATACCTT
>DATHTI010000299.1:0-3393 GCA_035463335.1 Pyrinomonadaceae bacterium
GTCCAGTCTCTCGTGTTACCGAAGGCCGGGCCACTACCAATCATGTCGCTAACAGAATCACCCGTTAAGGTTGGATCCTGAGTCTCACGCGGAAGATCGTCAGACATAAGGACCAGCGACTTGCGACCCGGCAGCTCAGCCATGCCGTCGAGGATAAACCTCAGAGCGCGTCCCGTTGACCTGTAAGCCTGGCCGCCGCAGGCGCCATCCTGACTATTAGTAATAATGGGCATGCCCACGGGTTGGAAAACACTAAGACCGAGGCGACTACAGGCATTCCATCTCAACCGCTCCACCGCGCGACTCAGAAGTCGCTTGTCGTTCGTGAACTGTTGCAGCGCGCCGAGCTCGCCCCCCGTGCGGATGATGGCCACCAGATCGTTTGGCTGCAATTGTTCGGCTAAAAACTTTTTCAACTGGTGCCGGACCTGGCCCATGCTCTCGGCTGACATTCCGAGATCGTCAACGACAAACGCGACTGTGCGATGCGGCTCATTCGGAGTGACAGGAGCTACCGGTGGACCATCCGGCTGGTTCTTGTCACGCCGGGTGGCGGTGTTGGGAACGTTTGAGATGTAGGCGAAACTCGTAATCGCCTGTTTCTTGCCGTCTTCATAGATCTCGAAATCGTCTGCTGTGAGGTTCGTTACCGGCTTCCCATCTTTGGTGACGACGGCGTCAACCTGCACGAGGTTAGTGGTGATTTTTACGACGTCGTCCTGATCGTCAACGGGCTTTTGCGGCGCCGCGGGTTGGGTCTGGGCCAACGCCGGCAAGAGGACACAAAACGACAGCAGTAGGGCGAGAAATACTTTGCTCTTCACCGGGGCAGTGTAAACCACAAAGTTGTAACCGTAAACACAGACCGGGTGTATTATCGGCACGCTCTTCCATCCCGCAAAGCGGGGAGAATTCAAATGTTTAAATTTTTACTTTTAATGATATGTGTTCTGACTGGTCTGCTCGTGCTTGCGTGTGGCGCGCCGACAAACCGCAATGCTGAAACCAATAGAAACGACAACGTGAGCACAGGCGAGAGGGTGGGTATCGCTGAGTGTGATAACTTCATCACCGCTTACGAAACCTGCGTTGCCAGCAAGGTTCCCGAAGCTGCTCGCGTGAACTTAAGAGCCTCAGTAGCCACCTGGCGCACGGAATGGAAAAAACTCGCTGACAATCCACAAACCCGCGCCAATCTCGCCGCGCACTGCACGGCCCAACGCAACGCCACGATGGCCTCAATGAAAGCCTACAACTGCGTGTGGTAAGCAATTTTAGCCACAAAAAGGCACAAAAAACACAAAAGGTTTTTGAGAAGTGACGCGCTGAATTCTCCTACACGAGAATTGGCGCCCTCAACTCATTCAATCATTTTGTGCCTTTTGTGCCTTTTTGTGGCTAATTGGTTTTCATGGTCATGATCGCGGCCCAGATCTCGATACCGTCCCAGAAATTTTGGAGCCGGATGTTCTCATTCTCTGCGTGCTGGTTGTTGTCGTAGTTCGCGATTGGCACTGAGATCGTCACCGTCTTCAATCGCTCTGTGATGATTGAGAGTGGCAGGCTACCACCCGACGTCGGTAACAACACGATCTTCTCCGGTGTCGTCGACTGCACCGCATCAATGACTGACTTCGAGATCGGTAAGTCCATGCGCGTGCGTTCAGCGTTGTAACCGCCGGGACGAACACTCACGCGCGCCAGCAACGGGTGCTGCGCCCGCTCAGCGTCACCCGGCTCGCGATCCGTAACGTGATAACCCTGCTTGCGGATGTGGTCCACTAGGCGTTGCACCTGGCGGTTATGATCGTTTCCCTTCACGAGTCGCAGATCGAGCACGGCTGTGGCGGTCGTGGGAATAACGTTACGAGCGAGAGCCCCGACATCACCACTCGCAAATCCATTGATGTTCAATGACGGCAGGTTAATCAGCTCGAGCAACGACTTGCCGCCACCTTCCGTGCGCCTGATACCGAGCTGTCCCTTCAGCTCCTCATCGTATTGCGGCGCCTCGGCAATCGCGCGGCGCTCTACTTCGCCGAGCGGCTCCGTATCGGAGTACCAGCCTTCGATCGTTACACGCCCGTCGTCGTCTTTCATCGACGCGAGCAAGCGAGCGAGCAGGTGGGCCGGATTGGGCGACCAGTTGCCGTAGTGACCACTGTGTAACGGTCGCTTCGCAGCGTAGACCGTGACATCTACATTCGTATCGCCACGCGCGCCAAACACGACCTGCTTGCGTCCTGACTGGTGCACTGGTCCATCACCGATGATCCAGGCATCGGCGGCGAGCAGATCCTTGTTGCGCTCGATGATCTCGCCGAGATGCGGCGAGCCGGCTTCTTCTTCACCTTCGAAAAAGAACTTGATATTGGAAGTCGGCGCGACACCTTTATCTTTCAACGCACTAAACGCGGTGAGAATCGCCATCACACCCGCTTTGTCGTCTGACGCGGAGCGCGCGTAGATGCGCCACTGTGGATTGATGGTCGTTCCTTCAGCGGGAGCCGGGATGATTTGTCCGTTTGCTTCGAGCGCTGCGGAACGGAAGACGGGTTCCCACGGCGCGGTTCCGGTCCACTGTTTGGGATCGGTTGGCTGGCCGTCGTAGTGCGCGTAAACCAGGATCGTCCGTTGTGCGCCGGGAGTTTTCCATTCGCCGTAAACGGCAGGTGGCGTATTTGGATTTGAGCCTTCGAGCAGTCGTGGATTCAAGCCACGCTGCTTCATCATCTCGACGATGAGCGCGGCATTCCGGCGAATATTCTGCGTGTCAGAAGCGACGTTCGGGATCGCGAGCAGCGTCGTGAACTCTTTTAAAATCCGGTGCTCATTCGCGCGTCGATACTCACGCACTTTGTCCTGCGTCTGCGCGAAGATCGTTAACGGGAAAACAATCAAACACAGTAGGGTACGCAACATGCGCCGGATTATATCCAAATCCGTCACCAAATCCGCGTTATCCGCGGTTACGGTTTTACGACCCCACCGTTATCGAGTGCCGTATAGACCTCAGGCGAGAACAGCCCGAGCCACGGATCTGATCCCGGCGTCAGAAACAGCGACTCGTAAACCTTCTCGTTCAGCTTCTCCACGTCATCGCGAACCGGGTCTCGCATCAACCACGTGTACAACTTCGTGTGCATCAGGTATTCGTTGCGAACGGTGTCGAGCGCAATCGCCTCCTGAAACTTCTTCAAAAGATGCCTGAATTCGTCGTCAGTGAGGGCGGGATTCTGGCGCTTGATCAGCACAATGCTGCGATTGTCGAGCATCGCATCGGCCGGATGAAGCTGGGCAATCTTGATCCACGCGGCTTCGTCAGTAACCTTCCCAAGCTCCTCTGTCGCCATGGTCATCGCCCGAAGAATCGTTGTTTCCGTTATCGCTTTC
>DATHTI010000300.1:0-6918 GCA_035463335.1 Pyrinomonadaceae bacterium
ACCTAGCCTGCGAAGCAGGCGTACGCTTAGCCTGCGAAGCAGGGCGTACGCTTAGCCCGCGAAGCAGGGCGTACGCTTAGCCTGCGAAGCAGGGCGTACGCTTAGCCTGCGAAGCAGGGCGTACGCTTAGCCCGCGATAGCAGGCGTAAGCATAAAGCCTGGGGCGTAAGCCCCAGGATCATAGAACCGAATAATTTTGTAGCCCGTGAAACGGGCGGCAGCATTTACGTTTCAGGCTGTCGCCCGCTATCGCGGGCTCACTCGCTGAATTTGATTTGGACCTGGGGCTTGCGCCCCAGGCTTTATGCTTCCGCCCGCTATCGCGGGCTAAGAGTGCGCTTGCTTCGCACTATGTAGAACTTTTCGGGCAAAGCCAACTGAACCAGTCCGCAAATTTATTGAGATTGTCAGAGGCTCGCAAGGAAGAAGCCAAAGTTTCTGCTAACAATCGTCTGTGAAGGCAAATGAGAGGAGAGACTATGAAGGCGGTAGCGAATAACGACGAGCAAGCAATTCGTGAAATGGTCGATACGTGGCTCGAAGCGAGTAAGAAGCATGATCTCACAACCTTGCTCGGTCTTCTCGATGACGATGTTCTCTTTATAACTCCGGGTAAGGAACCGTTTGGGAAGGAACAGTTCGCCGCGGGAAATGACGGGATGAAAGACGTGCAGATGGAAGCGGCGATTGACATCAAGGAAATCAAGGTTATTGGCGAATGGGCCTGGATGCGCAGCTTTCTTAATGTGTCTTTCAAGCAGGCTGAGGGAGATATGACGAAACTCTCAGGTCACATTCTTACGATTTTGCGGAAAACTGCGGACGCAAAGTGGGTTATCTATCGCGATGCAAATTTTGTGAAGCCTGAGACCTCTTGAAAAGCGGAGAATTGTTATGGTTCACGAAATGATCGATGGCACGTTCAGGCAAACTAATTTACTCGCGATGCGGATGGAACCATACGCCACGTCGCTCGACTACGGAACGAAGGTGCACGTAGCGCGCGGCAGTCAATAACCTCCTGAAACTTGTAGACCACGCCTTCAATAAGCCCATTCGTCTCAGAATTCGTACCGTTCACGTATTAAATATTGCCGTTCCATCAGTGTAACGCTTAGCATGCGCCGCCAAAAAGGAGTCCTCCATGAAAATCAGAATTCTCTTGATCCTTTGTTGCGTGGTGTTCTCGGCAGCGTCGAGTTTTGCGCAGTCGACACCGGAAAAGACTCCCGACGTCTCAACTGAGCTGCGCAACGGCTTCAACGAAGTTAACGGCTGGGTGACGAAAGCCGCTGAGATGGTTCCCGCAGACAAGTACAACTATCGCCCGGTGGACGGTGTGCGGACTTTTGGTCAGTTGGTCGCCCACATCGCTGATTCATACAATTATTTTTGCGCGCACGGCGTGGGCAACAAAGTCGAATGGTCTGAAGCAGTCGAGAAAGGGACCATCGATAAAGACACGCTCCTTCCCAAGCTGAAAGAAGCTGTCGGGAAATGTAACACCGCCTACGGCTCCGCAAATGGGCAGACCAGGCCACTGTTTACTAACGTGGGCCACACCAGTCTGCACTACGGCAACATAATCACGTACATGCGGATGATGGGATTGAAACCACCGTCAAGTTAGGTTAAGCGTCAGCTATCCTCAGAGCTACTTGCCTGTGAGCATGGGCGCGCGCAAAAACTTGCGCGCGCCACTCTCTACTGTGTTAGACTGCGCCCATGCCAATAAAGAAACAAAAACCTCACTCCTCAGCGCGCAAGAAAGCGTCAGCGTCGTTATCAACTGCGCGTCGCGCGAAAAAGACTGCCTCAAAAGCGTCCAAGCCAACAGCAAAATCAAGTGCGGCGAAAAAGAAGGCTGAAGAACTCGCGCGGCAAAAGCGACTCAAAAAGCTTGAAGAACTCACTCTACGGGCTTTTCGAATGGCTTATGAGAGTAATCAGCGGGGCGAATTTCACCGCTTATAGCTAAAATCCGATTTCAACAATTTAGAATTCTATGGCGTACTTCACCTACGACACGTCTGTAATCATCTCGAGAAAGGTAACCGGACTCCTCAAGATGCCGGGTAGCTTTCTCTTATCGACTATAGTTTTGACTGAGCTTTCAGCCGGTGCCGCGGATGAGACGGAACGTAAGGTCTATGAAACCTTGTTTCGTGGCTATCAGAAGGAGGGTCGGCTGATTGTACCGAATTATGAAGACTGGCTACTCGCGTCAAAGATTCTCTTTTTGTTGACGCATAGTCGTCGCCGTTCAGAACATGGAAAACTAAAGCGGCTGCCGCCGGGAGCGTCGCAACGCCTCGCGCTTGATGTGTTGATCGCCGTAAGTGCGCGGAGATGGAGGGCGCAGGTTGTCACCGAAAACTGGGCTGACTTCAAGGCAATCCAGCGCTACTGCAATGCCACCATCATCAAGGCGGCGCAATTCTTCAGGCACTAGTAATTCGTCAGGATCTCTTCAGGCCTGAAGCCCATCTTGCCGAGACGCTCACGCGTTTGCTCGATCATCTCGCGCGAGCCGCAGATGAGCGCTACTGGCGAGGACAAATCAGGCAGAACGTTGTCCAACAACGACTGCACATAACCTGTCGGGCCAGACCACTCATGCCCGTCCGGACGCGAGATCACCTGGCGCAGCTCGACACCATGCGCGCTCCAGTCGTCTGTCTCGTCGCGATAACAAAAATCGTCCGGCGTGCGCGCACCGTAGAGCACAACCAACTGCCCAAACTCCTCTTTTCGTTTCAACACGTGTCGCAATGCTGATCGCAGCGGCGCCACACCCGTTCCCATTGCAACGAACACCAGATCACGACCTTTCACTGCGTCGAGATTGAAGCCGTGCCCGGCGATACCGGCCAGCTCAATCTGATCACCAATACACATGTTGTAGATAACGGCGCTGGCCCCAACCTTCTGTTTCACCAGCACTTCGAGATCGCGGTCTTCAGGCGCACCCGCAAACGCAAAGTACGCCGGCTCTTCCCCTTCAACCCGCAGCACGGCAACCTGTCCGGGCGTAAAATCCACGGGGCCATCAGCTCGAAGATCGAACGAGCGCGTCGCACGAGCCTGGTCACGAACACCTGTAATCACGAGAGTCTGAGGTTTTTTGAGCGCCATCAGCTCGGCAGTGTAACAAATCAAACTTCCCATTCTCACGGTGAGTGATTACAATTCTGACCCACATGAAGTGCCGCCCCTTCGCAACCATGCTGGTTATCGCGCTGTGCGTCTGGTCCGTTCAGGCGCAGTCAGGACGCAAGCATGTGAAGCCGGCTCCGGCGCCTGCCGTGCCCACGCCAACTCCAGAGCCAACGCCGGCGCCAAAGAAAGCGGACAGAGAATCGGAGCTGATGTTTTATATCGGCGCCGATCGTAATGATTCGTTTGCGATGCTTCCTTTTACATACCACGACTCGGTGGTGCGAGGTTGCGCCGATCGTTTACGCGGAGGATCTTCAGCTGGCGTTGAGGTAACCGATAAATCATTCAGCCGCGGAGAAGCGATCAAGAAAGCGAAGGCGGAGTCACGCAGCTACGTCGTGCTTCTCAATTTGAAGTTCAACAACATGGCCCGTGAGTATGAAGAGCTGATACTCGAGTTTATCGTGTTTGCTCCCGGTACGGCGAAGATCGTAACGCAAGGACATAGTTACCCGAATGCCAATCGCAGTGGACCGGTCGTAGTTGGACCATCTTCTCGCGGCCCATCAAGCGAGATCTATCGTGAACGACTTTTAAGACAAACAGGTGAAGACGCGGCAAACCGAATTCTGAAAGCACTTCATCTCGACGTCTCGATTCCCAAGCAACCGTAATCCTGCATCCACAGATTACGCCGATTCCTCATAAAGCTTCTCGATTACATCGCGATACTTCTCATCGATAACTCTTCGTTTCACTTTCAAAGTGGGCGTGAGCTCGCCACCTTCCATCGTAAACTCATTCTCCAGCAACGCAATCTTCTTGATCCGCTCATACTTCGCCAGATTCGGTGTGAGCGCATCGATCTGCCGTTGAATAAGGTCGATGATGCGCGGGTGATGGCAAAGCTCGCTCCGGCTCGTAACTGTTATCCCCTTCAACTTGCAGTACGACTCGAGCTGCTCCCAAACCGGCACGATCAACGCCGCGGGAAACTTGCGCTCTGCGCCAATCAACACCACCTGATTTACAAACCGCGACGCCTTAATCGCCTGTTCGATCGGCTGCGGCGCGATGTACTTGCCACCGGAAGTCTTGAACAACTCTTTCTTCCGATCAGTAATGCGCAGAAACCCATCGCTGTCGAGCGTGCCAACGTCGCCGGTCTTGAACCAACCGTCACTCGTGAACACCGCACGCGTTGCTTCAGGCTTGTTGTAGTAGCCGCGCATCACGTTTGGACCACGTACTTCAATCTCACCATCTTCCGCGATGCGAATCTCAACATTCGGAATCGCTTTACCCACAGTTCCCGGCCGAATATCGTCGATGCTGCTGGTGGTGATCACGGGCGATGTTTCCGTCAAGCCATAACCCTGAACGATCGGAATACCCGCACCGAGGTAGACGTACGAGAGATCTTCAGACAAAGCCGCTCCGCCTGACACCAAGAGCCGCATCTTTCCACCAAACGCTCGTTGCCACTTTGAAAACACCAGCTTCGACGCAATCGTATGTTTGAACTTCAGCAACGCGGGAACGGGCTTATGGTCGAGCACAAACTTCGCATAATCACGCGCCACGGAAAGAGACCACGCCAGCAACGCTACGCTCACTTTCCCACGCTCAGCAGCACTCTCCTGAATGCGCTGGTAAATCTTTTCAAAAATCCGCGGTACACCAACGAGCACCGTAGGGCTCACTTCGCGCAGGTTTGGTCCAATCGTTTGCAACGACTCCGCGAAATAAACAGCCATGCCCTTGTGCAAGTACATGTACATCGCCTGTCGCTCGAAAACGTGAGACAACGGCAACACTGATAACGCCGTGTCGTGTTCACCAAAATCGTGATGTCCTGACGAGTCGATCAGATTTGAGACGAGATTGGAATGCGTGAGCATCACGCCTTTCGGTTCGCCAGTCGTGCCTGAGGTGTAAATGATCGTCGCCAGATCGTCTGTTGTTGTCTCGACTACTGAACGATCGATGTGGCCCGGCTCGCGTTGCTCCAGCTCGCGTCCCTTTTCTTCAAGTTGGGCCAACGTCAATCCGTCGCCGGCCGCTACGCCATCCCCTTCGAAGAAGATAACGTGCTTCACTTGCGGGCACTCACCAAGCGCATCCTTCAACTCGATGAACTTTTCCCGATTCTCAAGAAAAAGAACGCAGGCGCCGGAATCGTTCAGGATGTAACGCACCTGGGGCGGCATTAACGTCGCATAAATCGGAACATCAATCGCGCCGGCGAAGATCGCTCCTGCATCGGAGAGCGTCCATTCAACACGGCTCTCGGAAAGCAGCGCAACACGATCACCGCGCTGCACGCCGATCGCATGTAGTCCGGCAGCGATACGCTTCGCGCGCGCCAGTAACTCATCGGATGAGACCGAAAGCCAGCGGCCGTCGCTCTTGTAATTCAGTGTGTCAGCACGTTTGTGATTGCGCGCGATGCCGGTGAAGACATCGACGAGCGTAGCAGGTTCGTCAGGCGAGAAGACGCGCCGAGGCGGAGTGCTTGAGTGAACATCCATGTACTCAACCGCTCGATTCACGCTTGTTTACTCCGTTCAAAAAAATATCCAGCACCTCGTCTGCCATCGGTGCGAGTTTGTAGCGACGTTTGGAGAGGATCCAGTTCGTCGCCATTTCGTCGAGCGCGCCGAAAAGTATTTTGGCAACTACGTTCGCGTTCAGGTCCGCGCGAAACATTCCGGCGCGTTGTCCCTCTTCAAATGTGGACCGGATCAACGCGAGATACTCAGCAAAACCAGCCGCCGAAAACTCCTCCATAAACTTCGTCGAGCCGCGCAGCTCGACCTGGAACACGACTGCGAGATCGCGATCGGCGCCGAGTCGCTCGAGATGTAGCGCCGCGATCTGGCGCAGTTTTTCCTTTGGATCGGTAACACGCTCAATTTGTTTCCTCGCGGCGTCGAGCGCTTCTTCAACACTGCGATCGAAAATCGAATGGAGAATGTCTTCCTTGCTCTTGAAATATAGATAGACGGTGCCGTCGGCGACGCCGGCTTCGCGAGCAATATCTGCGACTTTCGAATTGAAGTAACCGTTGTGCGCGAAGACACTGATTGCGGCGCGCAAAATTGCTTCACGCTTATCACCAATCGCTAATGAACGAGCAGAGCGCATCGACCTGAAATGAATGATGCCTCACTCAGTAACGTTTCGCAATGCAATTGGCCGCACAAGGACAAAAGTATTACTTAATGCGGATAACGCAGATCCGCGCAGATCAGCGTTAATCCGCGGCTTTTGAATCGTCTACGAGGTCATTGTCGTTGAGCAGGTTGGGCTCGAGATCACGTCGCAGGCCTTTCAACAGAAACTCCTGCGTCGGATACGGAATCTTGATCCCTTGCTCGCGGAACAGTCGGGCGATGCGGTAATTGATGTCGCTGCGAATCTGAAGCTGACGACGAGGCTGATTTGTCCACACGAGCAGCCGGAAATCGAGCGAGTAATCGCCAAACTTCAAAACTGCACTCGCGGCTTCGGCTCCGCCAGAACATTTGCCACGTCCTCCGCCGCACGGATCAACGTCGCTGTAACCAGATCGATGTCTGAATCGTCCGCAACGTTAATCGGAATCGCGATGCGCGCACGCGGATCGCCGTACGACCAGTTCACCACTCGCTGGCTGACGAGTTTTGAATTTGGCACGATGATCGCGATCCGATCGTTTGTAGTGACTATGGTCGTGCGCAAGTTGATACTCTGCACATCGCCTTCATCGTCACCGAT
>DATHTI010000301.1:0-6284 GCA_035463335.1 Pyrinomonadaceae bacterium
CCTTCATGCGATGTGTTGAAGGTCGGACTGTTGACGCTGCTTGCCAGGAGACGGTCACCGCGATGCTCAGCGTAGAGTTGGTTAACCAGATAAATGGGCGTAACGAAAACGCTATTTCGACCAGCCTGAATAATGCCGCCCGGCCAGCCGTTAACGAGATCAGAGACGGCGCTCATCTCGACGATCTCGCCCGATCGCTCGAACACATTCATAAGTCGTGCGCCATAGAGAGCCGGCTCCATTGAATACTGCCGCTCACTCGGCAGATCGAGTCCCCATTCATTAATCGCGAGCTTGATGCGGCCGGCAAACCCAAGCTCGGTCAACAACTGTTGCACACCGACGTAGAAACGCTCGAAGAACAACGGGCGCGCCATCAGGTTGGCCGGATCTCCTTTCATCTCGCGACGGCCGTAATAGTGATGGATCGCGAGGTAATCAATATTACGTCCTGCTTCACGTAACACAGTCCGGTTCCAACTCATGTCGTTGTCGCCTACGGCGATCAGCTTGATCGACGGATCCACAGCACGCATCGACGAAGCATACCGGTTGTAATTACGCGCGTAGGTCGCAGCATCTGAGTGGCCGCGTACCCAGTTGCCCCAGATCTCATTTCCAATTTCCCAAAACTTGACGCCAAAAGGAGCCGGGTGACCATTGGCTGCACGCATTGCTCCATACTTCGAGGTTTCTGGTCCGTTGCAGTACTCAACCCAGGCTGCTGCTTCCTCGACTGTCGCGCCGCGTCCCTCGACGTTGACGGTGATTGAAGGCTCCGCGCCAACGGCGCGCGCGAGCATAACGAACTCATCGGTGCCGAAGTCACCCGGCTCAGGTTCGTTCTTCCAGGAGAGATTAGACCACGTGACCCGCTCATCACGTGGTCCGATTCCCCACAGCCAGCGGTAGTCCTGCGCCACATTGCCACCCGGCCATCGAATAAAAGCGGGCTTTAAGAGTTTGATCTTTTCGAAAACGTCGCCACGTACACCGCCAGGCGCGACATCAGCAGGCATCAACGACACTTGATCGATCCAGACGGTTCCTCGTCCCGGAAAAAGGATGGCGAGGCGTGCTAGTGGATCGTTGTGAGTTGGCCGCAATGAAACTTCGTACCTGCGCCAATCACCTTGGGTGATCCGATCGACGTTAGCGGTGGCGTAAATCTGACCTCGATCCGAGTCGGATTCCAGCGCTACGGTGACATTGCCATCGTAGTCACTCGTCCTGAGCCAGATGTAAGCTCGATATTCGAGACCAGACCTGATCGGAATGCGTGGCTGATAGATCCCGTGACGTTCGATTACGCCGTCACCCGCCTCGACGCGCAACGAATGTTCTTTCACGTTGCTCTCGATCTTGATCTTCCGCTGTTCCGGGTAAGCGTGCTTGTCGTCCCAGTGAAAGGTGAGTGCGTAATCATCGTTTCGATCGTCCGGATAACGTTCCCAATTACGTGAGAGACCGATAACGTTCGGCGGTTCTTCGAAACTGCGGTTGCGAACCAGCTCCGCATGCAGTCCTCCTTTAATGCCCTCGTACATGAACTCCAGAAACTGTCCGTAGAGCAGGGGACTGACGCGGTTTTCAACCGTGCGAGCATCGATCGTTATCGATGCTCTCGTTTGTGCGGCCAGCAGGTGAGGCTGCCCAAAAACAGCCGCTACAAGAGCCAAACGGATTAAGACATCTCGTACAACTCTTTGTGCCTTTTTGTGTACGGCTTTCTGTGCCTTTTTGTGGCTCACTTAACCTTGCCGGTCATCCGTTTGATGAATTCAACTTCTTCTGGAATGTAAGGCCGGCCATCGTTACGAAACACTTCGTGAAACCAGACCGACGGCTCGCGATCGACATACGGATGCTGCCATGAATCCCACGGCAAGTGCGTTTGCGTCTTACCCTGGACCAACCCCCAGTTGATCATGCCGACCCGATGGACCTTGCCGACCAGCAGACCGCCGATGAAAAAACTGCCATTGCCACGAGCCATGTATTCCGTGCAGATCATTGGACGGTTGTAGCGCTTCAGTCAATTGATCCGTTTCTCCAGCTCTGTCGGCGAGTCGTAGTTATGAAACGTTATGACGTCTGAGAGATCGATCATTAAGCGATCCATCGCCGTCATTTTTTCCGGAGTGGACCAGTCGCCCTTCCAGACGCCTGCAGTTAGAGGTTGCTCGGGATTTGCTGCACGCGCCCAGGCAAATGCCTGCGGCAGCAGGCGCAACACAAGCTCCACCTTGTTCTTCGGTTCGAGCTCGTTGTAGCTGCCGGGATTCTCGTTATCGGGCTCGTTCCAGATGTCCCACGCGAGCACACGTTGATCCCGCGCGAACCTGCCGACAACGCCTTTCACATACGCTTCGAGACGCGGGTACTCCGACGGGTTTTGCAACGTCGTGCGATTCGGACTCTGCACCCAACCCGAATTATGTACGCCGGGGCGAGGCGCGCGCTGTTTACCAGGCTTTGCGTCCGGATCCCAAACCGAATCGAAGAGTACGAAGATTGGTTTGATCTTGTGCTTTGCGGCGATGGCGAGAAACTGATCGAGGCGGCGCTTGAAACCTTCGGCATCCTGCCAGAGCAAATCGTGCAGGTAAACACGCATGGTGTTCATGCCGAGACTCTCCGCCCAACCGAGCTCCAGATCGATTCTTTTCGGATCGAACGAGTCTGCCTGCCACATTTCGAGCTGGTTAATGGCGCTGGCGGGATTGTAGTTGCTGCCGACCAGCCACGGCTGCGCCGCGTACCAATCGCGAGCCCGTTGCTCCGACCACCGCTCGGCCTGTGCGAGCGCAGTGGCGGCGAGCAGAATCCAAACAGCGATTACTTGAACCAGCCTTCGGAACGACGACATTTGAAAGAACGTTTTCATTTGATTAGAACCTTACGTTTGCAAGCCGGCGGACGATCTCGCGGCTTTCGTTTCGGGCCTTCTGCTTTTCGCTTAGTTGTTTGAAGACTTCAAGCTCACGATTTGCCTCGTCGGGTCGCTTCAACTTCACGAGCACGCGGCTAAGTTGATAATGAGCTTCGAGTAAGTCGGGTTGTAAAGATACAGCGCGTTCCAACAGCGGCGCGGCTTCACTATAGCGGTTTGTGCGGACGTAAAGCCGGCCCCAGCTTAGGTAAGCTGCCGCTAAATTCGGATCGAGATCAGTCGCACGTTTCAGGTACTTTTCGGCTCGGTTGGTGTCGGGGTTCGACATTTTCAGCAGCGTATCAGCAACGAGGTAATGGAGCGCGGCTAGCTGATTGTTCAAGGCGATGGCCTGTTCATAGAACTCGATAGCTTTCTCATACTGACCTCTTTCACCGTACGTCATCCCGAGATATGCGAGTGCGGGAACTAGTTTGGCGTCGAATGCGAGTGAACGCTTGAAGGAGTTTTCGGCTTCGACGTTCTGCCCGTGCGTGAGTTGTGCAATTCCGAGAGCTAACCACAAACGCGGCGAACTCGGAAACTGTTTGAGCGCTTCCTGCAAACGAAGAATACCTGCTGCGGGTGCGTGTGAGTCAGTGAGGAGAAGACCGTACCGAAAGTGATAGCTCTCATTCTGGGGATCGCGTTGCACTGCGAGACGCATGGCAGGTATTGCGTTCTCATAGTGACCGTCGGCTCCATAGACTTCAGCCAAAGCTGCGTAGATCTTTGCGTTGTCTATACCGCTTGCCACTGCGCCTTCAAGCGTACGTCCCGCAGCACGGAGATCTTTCTTCAGTATCTGGGCGCGCGAGAGACTTAAGATAACGTCAACGTTCGTTCGATCCGATGAGAGCGCAGCGCTCAGCTCAGCGATGGCTTCGTCGATCAGATCTTTCTCCATCAAGAGCTGGCCCAGCTTTAGGCGAGTAACAAGAAGCGCGTGAGGAATCTGAACGTCTGAGCTGTTCTTTGCGGCACGTTCCAGAAGACTACCAGCCATCCGCAGATCATCAGGCTGACCGCGATCAAAATATATTTGCGCGAGATTAGTTAGCGCGCTCGGTTGATCTGCATTCAACTTGAGCGATGCTTCAAATTCTGCGCGTGCTTCTGGCGTTCGGCCGAGGCGCATCAGAATCGCGCCATAGTTATTGCGGGTAGACGGTTCCGATGGAGCAAGGGAAGCTGCTGCCGCGAAATGTCGTTCCGCTTCTTTCAGTTCATTTGCATCGGCAGCGATCATGCCCAGATACGTGTGCGCGTCGACGTTCCGCGGATCTTTCTTCAACGTCTGCTCAAAGATCACCTTCGCTCTGCTCTTGTCGCCACGTTCAAACGCCGAAACACCGTCGTTTACCTGAGCCACAGCACCCGCGGCAGTCCCGGTCACAACAACCAGAACTGCCGCTATAATTAATTTGTGCTTTTTGTGCCTTTTTGCGGCCACCATTTATTTCAGAACAGCAATCTCAGCCGGATCTGCACTCGTCGCGGGTTGTTCGCCCCAACACTCTGGAAGCCGAAGTTTGTGGCATCACGCAAATCCGTCGTCGGGAAGAAGAAATATGTGCGATTGAATAGATTGAATGCTTCCGCGCCGAGCTCGAACGTCACTGACTCCGTTATGCGTGTCTTCTTGAGCAGGCTGAAGTCTTCACTAAAGAACGCCGGCGAATGCACATTGCTGAGTGCGGGAGCAAGCGTGCCGAAGAACCGCAGCGGATCGGCGTAATACGCGGCATAAGCAGCAGAGCCAATTGGCGCGCCACTCGGATTGTTGTTAAAGCCCGATCCAAACTGTGGCGGAGGCGCGAACGCTGCCGGATTGATCGCTTGTCGTCCAAAGCGATCGTTAATAAACGCGCCCTCACTCTCGAACTCCTGACCGGTGGGATTCAAACGAAGGTTTCCGAGATATCCCGTCAGTTGCAGGAAGTCAGTGAAAACCGGATCGGACGTGAAGAAACTCAGCGGTACACCTGACTGGTAACGATTTATCCCGTTGATCTGCCAGCCGCCTACCAATTTATCAACAATACCGCCCCTGTTCAGGTAACGTTTGTTCTTACCGAACGGCAGCTCGACCAGGTAATTGATCACGAGCACGTGTGGCGCGCTGTTTGGCGAAATAGATCGAAACGACTCGCGATCGAATGGGTTTTGCAGCACACCACCAAGCGGTGATCCGCCGAATAAGTCTTCAGATGCATCCGTGATGAGTTTCGCAAAAGTGTAAGACGCTCCAACTTGAATACCGCGTGAGAAGCGTCGTTCGAGCTTTGCCTGGAGCGCGTTGTAGTCGCTCGTGCCCTGGCTCTCGAGAATGTTGTTGATGCGGTTGTATTGCGGGAATGGCTTCAGCGATTGCGCCACGTTGCCTTCGAAACCAGGAAAAACCGCATTCGGTGAAGACGGCAATGCCACTCCTGCACTCGCCGCAAACGACACGATCGCCGGATCCGCAAGCGCATCCGCGAGCGGCATATTCAGAACCGGAAAGCCGAGCTTCAGCGCATTAAGCGGCAGCGCATTCAGCCGGTTGAAATTAGATCGCAGCCGCGTGGCGTGATGGCCGATATATCCAATCGAGGCAACGAAGTTAAAAGGCAATTCACGTTGTACATCGAAACTGTATTGCAGAGTGCGCCCGGTCCTGAATTCCGGATCGAAGAACTGTACGTCAGTGCCGATAAACTGGTCGTCCGGCGCAACCTGCGGAATCGACGGATACGTTGATAAGAAGAACTGTGCGTTGCGACCGATGGGTGTTCGTGGTCCAGAGCTGGTGTTGTAACCGATCAATCCCGTATTCAGCTCGTTCTGGCCTTCAAAGCCATAAATGATCGGCGAATAGTAAAGACCAACGCCGCCGCGAACCACTGTGCGATCATTCCACTGGTACGCTACGCCGAACCGTGGGCCAAAGTTTGAGTAGTCAGTCTTTACGAGTGAACGCTCCGCGGCTTGCACGCCACCCTGGCCCGCCGCTCCTGCAAGTGCACCAAGCCGCCCGACTTCCGGATTGAGAGCATTCGGATCAAATCCACGATACAAGTTGCGTGCTTCATATCGTTGGCCGGGTACGTCGTAACGGATCCCGAGGTTCACCGTCAGACGCGGCGTAAGCTTAATATCGTCCTGCGCGAAATAACCGTGCGTGATTTGTCTAAACTGCGGATCGATCGAGTTGTTTGAATTGAACGAGAACTCGGTCGCGCCGGTTATCAAACTGGCGATCGGCCACCCGCCATCGGGATCGAAATCAGCCGCCGTTTGATCGTGGCGGAAATTGAACGAGCCGCCGGGATCAATCCTTTGCCGGAAATTAAACTGTGAAGTACGAAAC
>DATHTI010000302.1:0-1821 GCA_035463335.1 Pyrinomonadaceae bacterium
CATCCGAGTCACAGACGACGGACGCGGCATCGATCCGGAGCTCATCGCATCCGGCCGGCTCTTTGAACCCGGCTTCTCAACTGCATCCGAGGCTTCAACGATCTCCGGTCGCGGCGCCGGTCTCGACGCCGTAAAGAACACTGTCGAAGCCCACGGCGGATCCGTGAAAATCCAAAGCGAACTCAACCGGGGCTCAACTTTTATAATCACACTGCCCTCAAGATCCGCCTAATCCGTGGCCTCCAGCTTCGGATGCATCGTATGCCACTTCGTCGCGCGCTCGAATGCCAGTGCCACTCGCAACGGCGAGACCTCGTCGTAAACGCCTCCGGTAAACATGATCGCGATCGGCAGACCATTCACAAAACCGCACGGCAACACGACGGCCGGATTACCAGTCAGGTTAGTCACTAACAAACTCGCGCTGCCTGGCGCGGGACTAACAAACACGTCCCACTGCGCCATCAGCTTCTCCATCTCGCGAATGAGCAACGTGCGCACACGCTGCGCACGCAGGTATTCGACCGCGGGAATGAATCGCGACGTGCGAAACGTGTTGGGCCAGTCGTTGGGCGATTGCCCCGATAACTGGTTGACGCGGCCATCGCGCGTGATGTCGTCGAATGCCGCCGCCGCTTCCGCCGACAGGATAAAGCGCAACGAACCCGCTGAGATCTTCGGCAACTCGATCGGCGTCAATTTCGCACCGGCTTTTTCAAGCACCGCGAGCGCATCTTTGTAGAGCGCGCGACGCTGTTCCGCCTGTGCCGGTGGCGGCCCGGTACCGCCACCAGACGGCCCATCAAACTCCGTCTTCAAATAACCGATGCGCAACGTGCTGATATTTGTATCGGGATTCCAGTTGAACGGCGCATCGCCGACCGTAATGTCTTTACCGTCAGGACCATAGATCGCGTGCAACGCGGCGGCGCAATCCTCGACGCCGCGACACATCGGCCCAATCTTGTCCATGGTCCAACTCAAGCCCATCGCTCCATGACGGCTCACGCGGCCATACGTCGGGCGCAGGCCCGTGACACCACAACGCGACGAAGGCGAAACAATTGAGCCAAGCGTCTCCGTGCCGATCGAGAACCCGACCAGACCAGCCGCAGTCGCCGCGGCTGGACCAGCCGACGAGCCGCTCGATCCGGTTTGCGCTTCGTCAGGTGCCCACGGGTTTCGCGTCACACCGGCAAACCAGCGCGCGCCCTGCGCGAGCGCGCCCATGGACAACTTCGCCACAAGCACAGCGCCCGCTTCGTTCAGTCGCTCAACGACTGTCGAGTCGTAGTCGATTACCTGATCGCGATATGGCTCGGCGCCCCACGTCGTCTTGATTCCTTTGGTGGCGAAGAGATCTTTCGCGCCCCACGGTATTCCGTGCAGTGGGCCACGATACTTTCCACGCTTTATCTCAGCGTCAGCGGCCGCGGCTTGTTTGAGTGCTAGATCTTCGGTCAGCGTCACGACGCACAGCAATTTTGTGCCATAGTTCTTCAGCCGCGCGAGATACATCTTTGTGAGCTCAGTCGAAGTGATCCGGCGCGTGCGAATCAACTCGGCGAGCTGGGGAACAGTCGCGAAGGCAAGATCTTCGACGTTGTTGAACTGCGGCAACTCAACCTTGCTGAAACGAAACTTCGTTTTTGGCGCGTACAATTCCTTCTTCGCGCGCGCCGGATGAAAGGAGATCGCCGGCTCGGTATCGAGTGGCACATCGAGCTTGCGGTTCGTCTCGTACGCGTCGAGATTGCGATTGACGCCGCCGAGCGCCATCGCCTCCTGCGCGTCAGTGAGCTCGATGCCGATGAGCTTCTC
>DATHTI010000303.1:0-5351 GCA_035463335.1 Pyrinomonadaceae bacterium
GACTATGCTTTTTCAGTCGGTGTGTTGCATCACTTGCCGGATCCGCGTGGTGGTTTTCTGGCCCTCGCTTCGAAGGTGAAGCCTGGTGGTCACATATCAGCCTGGATTTATGGTGCTGAGAACAACGAGTGGATCACGCGCTTCGTGAATCCCGTGCGCGAGAAGATCACATCGCGCATCGATCAACGCGCGCTGCTGCAACTCTCGAAGCTACCCGCGGCATGCGTGTACCTGGCCACAAAGCTCGTATATGGACCACTCAACCGGCGCGGGCTGTCGCTCGCCAAACGGCTGTTTTACAACGACTATCTGAATGCGATCTCAAACTTCGGCTGGCGCGAGCAGCACACGATCGTGTTCGATCATCTGGTGGCGCCGACGGCGTTTTACATCTCGCGCGATGATTTCGAGACGTGGTGGCGCGACATCGATGCGCGCGACGTCAAGATCAGTTGGCACAACAAGAACAGTTGGCGTGGTCTCGGCAAGATATCCTGTTAATCTTGTAGACAGGATTTCCAAGACTTACAAGATGGCTACTGCACGTCACATCTGGCAGCCACTCTGGCAACTCCCTTCGCGTTCGGATCTGATCTTCTCCTTCGCGAAGCGCGAGCTGCTGGGTCGCTACAAAGGCTCGGCCCTCGGCATTGCCTGGGCCGTGTTGACGCCTGTGGTGATGATCGCGATCTTCACGTTCATCTTTGCGGGCATCTTCGGCGCACGCTTCGGCGCAAACGATTCTCACTGGGATTACGCGCTCTATCTCTTCTGCGGCCTGCTGCCGTGGTCCATGTTTCAGGAGTCAGTGCAGCAGTCTGCCAACACGATCCTGGCCCACTCAAATCTCGTGAAGCGCGTCGTGTTCCCGTTGGAAGCATTGCCCGCCGCACAGGTGTTTGCCGCACTCGGCAATCAACTGTTCGCGACCGTCGCTTTATTGATCGCCGCGATCATCATTCGCCAGCGACTCGAGATTACCGGGCTCTGGCTGCCAGTACTACTGATTCCACAACTACTCTTTGCACTCGGCGCTGCGTGGCTCATCGCGTCGCTCGGCGTCTTCCTGCGCGACATCACGCAGGGCATCATGCTGTTGTTGATGGCCTGGATGTACCTGACGCCGATTATCTATCCCGAGTCGATGGTGCCTGAACGTTTTCGCACGTTCATCAATCTCAATCCGTTCACTTCATTGGTCCGCAGTTATCGCCGTATTTTTCTCGACGGCGCAGCGCCCGATTGGCGTGGTCTCGCGTACTTCACCGTCTTCGCGCTCGTCATTTTCATCTTCGGATACTGGTGGTTCGCGCGGACGCGAAAGAGCTTTGCCGACGTCGTTTGATTTGAGTTAGCATTCCGCATCATGGCACGTTCAAAATACCTGCTTATCGCCGCTTTCGTTTTGTTTGCTCTAACTTCCATCGCTTCGGCACAAAGAAATCCCACGATGCCGACGGCCATGAGCGACTCCGATAAAGAGCAGCTCTACACGCGCTTCGCGGAGAACAAAAAGGTCCCCAGCGCGGACCGGCAACGTCTCGCGTACGAAGATGCGAAGGACTACGTCCGGCGGTTCGGTAACGATGTCGATCCACATCTCGCGGAAGTGAAGCGATTCGTTACCGACTACGAGCGCGCGATGAAGAATTACCAGTTGCTCGATGCCTATAAGGCTAAGAAGTACGCGAAAGCTTTTGAGATTGGCCGCGCAACGCTGAAAAAGGAGCCTGAGAATTTCTTTGTCCTTGCGACTCTGGTTGAGGCCGGTTACGACAATGCGCAAACCGGTGACACGTCTCTGAACGAAGAGACCATTGACCATGCAAATGCCGCACTCGCGCTGCTGGAGGCCGGCAAGGTGTCGTCCTTTACTCCCTTCGCGACTGTCGAAGACGCGCGTGGCTTTCTCAACTTTGCGTATGGCTGGTTTGTGCGCGGCGAGTCGCCTGTGAAAGCCGCTGAAGCATTCACTGAGGCGGCCAAATCGGGCAGCAGATTCAAAGACGATCCTTTGACGTACAACCTGCTCGGCATCGCGATTCTGAAGGGCGAGTACGCGCAAGTCGCCGCGGATTACAACGCGAAGTTCGGCAACAAGCCACCTTCTCCCGAGCAGCAGGCCATGTGGGAGCGAGTCGCCAAACTCGGCGAGCGCGTCATCGACGCGTACGCGCGCGCGGTCGCGCTCAGCACACGCCCGGAGCAGGCGGAAGCCAAAGCCAAAATGCTGGCCCAACTAACCTCCCTATACAAGAGCTTCCACAACAACTCGGACGCCGGCCTCTCCGACCTCATCTCCACCGTCCTCACGAAGCCACTACCTTAGAGGAAGTTTAGCCACAAAAAGGCACAAATATGTTTTAGCCACAAAAAGGCACAAAAACACAAAATCGCTAATGCCCTTGCCGTGGTCCTAAGGCCAATTGGATCTTTTCGCGCACGATTCCCCAATCACGACTTGAGAGTTTACCGACTCTTCGCTTAATCGCTGATCGTGGCAGCGTAACTAGGAATGATCGAAACGCAGAGGGTCGTGGTAGTTTCGCTTGTGCCCAATCCTGCAAACGGTAGTCTGTAGACGAGGTGGCCGAAGTCGTCTGAGTTGTTATCAGGCCAAGTATGATATCTGGTCGTTCACCGTGGTAAACGCGTGATGACAGAATCAATGCTGGTCGTGTCTTTGTCTTATGTGCTCCCGGGAAATCCAGTAGCACTACGTCTCCGGGATCAAGGTTTGTTTCTGTTTCTTTCATGAGGATTCTCGCTGTGAGAAAGCGCGAAGGCTGTAAGATCCTGAACATCTTCTTCGGTCCAGGTGTCACTGTATTCGGTTGTTTCGTCATCGGCTGCCATGTCATTGAGAATCATGACTGCCAGTCGCAAACGTTCCTTAGGTGAGAGTTGTCGAACGCTTTCGTAGAGGTCTTTAGCTTTCATAATTTTAGAGTGCGAGGAATATACCACGATTCGCGGGGCGTTTGTGCGTTTTGTGCCTTTTTGTGGCATGATCCAGACCCTGACCAGAGAGGTACAATCCGTGAACAAAGCAAGGGTTTTTAATTTCATCTTTGTATTCGTGACGGCGGCAGTGACGGCGACGGCGCAGGAGTGGACGCAGTGGCGTGGGCCGGGGCGCGATGGGTCGGTGACGATGAAAAATGCGCCGGCGGCGTGGCCGGAGGCGTTGCAGAGAACGTGGCGCGTCGAGATTGGCGAGGGCTACTCGTCCCCAGTCGTTTCCGGAGGGCGCGCGTTTGTTCATGGGCGGCGCGATCCGGAGGAGATTGTGGCGAGCGTTAATCTTGCCGACGGCAAGGTTCTCTGGGAGCAGAAATACCAGGCTGCGTTCAAGAAGAACCAGTACGCCGTCAACATGGCAAAGGGACCAAACGCGACACCCCTCGTCGCCGGCAATCGCCTGTTCACACTCGGCGTCACCGGAGTTCTCAACGCGTGGGACACCGCCACCGGAAAACAACTCTGGACCAAAGATTTTTCAAATGCGATCGATACTTCGAAGTTGTTCTGTGGCACCGCAGCGTCTCCACTACTCGTAAACGGACGCCTGGTGGTCCAGGTCGGAAGCGACATTCATGGCGGCCAGATTCTGGCGCTCAACCCTGCCACCGGCGCAACGGAGTGGGAGTGGAAGGGACTTGGACCAGGCTACGCCTCGCCAGTCGTGATCGAAGCGGGCGGCAGCCAGCAGATCGTGACGATGACCGAGGGCTCGATCGTCGGTCTGGACGGCAAAACAGGAAAAGAGCTGTGGTCAGCCCCATTCCCGGATGAGTGGCATGAAAACATTGCCACACCACTCTGGACCGGCACGCATCTGATCGTCTCCGGAACACGACAAGGCACGCATGCCTACACGCTGACAAAAAATGCGGACAAGTGGCAGGCAACCGAAGTCTGGAAGAACCCCGACATAGCCATGTACATGAGCTCGCCAGTTTTCGGCGACGGTCTTGTCTACGGTCATTCTTCGAAAAAGAAAGGCCAGTTTTTTGCGATCGACGCGAAGACTGGCGCTGCGCGCTGGACCACTGAGGGCAGAGAAGGCGAGCACGCTTCGTTATTACTTACTCCGCAACACGTCGTTTTCCTGACGAACGGCGCAGATCTGATCGTAGCGAAGCGCGGTACCTCGTCGTTTACAATCGAGCGTCGCTACGAAGTGGCTGAAGCCGCGACGTGGGCCATGCCGGTCCTGCTGGGATCAAATATACTGGTGCGTGACGCAACCGGATTAATGCTACTCACAGGAAAGTAGCCACAGATTTGCGCGGATTTTATTCACGGATTTTAAATCTGTGTACGAAGTCCGTGTAAATCCGTGGCCCTAATTTTGGAAAACACTTCCACACTTCTGCTCAACCGGCTGATCGACGCGAGCGTCGACGGCATCTTCGCGTTCGATCGCGATCGCCGCATCATCGCGTGGAACCGCGCGATGCAGCGCATCTCCGGTTTCAGCCGCGAAGCAGTGCTCGGCAAACGCGTCGGTGATATTTTTCCTTTCCTGCGAGAAGCAGGTAACGACAGTTGCTTCCTCGCTACACTCGAAGGCAAGGAGACAGTTTCCGAGTACCATCCGTACGGCCCGGCCGAGACCGGCGTTTTCGAGAGTCATTACACACCTCTGCTCGACGAACAAAACAACATCACCGGCGGCATCGCGGTCATCACTGACATCACTGCGCGCAAGCAGGCTGAAGGAGCAGCACAAACCGCCTATCGACAGCTCGCATTTCACGTCGAGAGCTCGCCCCTTGCAGTGGTCGAATGGGACAGCGACTTTCGTGTATCGCGCTGGTCTTTGTCTGCTGAACGACTCTTCGGGTGGAAAGCGGAAGAGGTAATCGGGAAACACGTAAACGAGTGGCGCTTTGTTTTTGCGGACGATGAAGATGCGGTGGCGCTCGTGACGAACCGCCAGCGCGAAGGTGTCGAAGTGCAGGGCGTGCAGCGCAACCGCAACTACACGCGCAGCGGCTCGGTGCTGTTTTGCGAGTGGTACAACTCGGTGCTGCACGACGATCGCGGCAAACTGATCTCGGTTTTATCGCTCGTGCTCGACGTGACGGCGCGCCAAAGCGCCGAGGAGGAAAGATCCGCAGCGCTGTTGCGCGAGCGCGACGCACGCAAGCACGCGGAAGAAGCGGATCGTCTCAAGGACGAATTTCTCGCCACGCTCTCGCATGAGCTGCGCACGCCTTTGACATCGATACTCGGCTGGGCGTCGATGATCCGCAACGGTGAAGTGGAAGGCTCGAATGCGTCGCGCGCGATCGAGACGATCGAGCGCAACGCACGCTCGCAGGCGCGACTCATCGACGATCTGC
>DATHTI010000304.1:0-6438 GCA_035463335.1 Pyrinomonadaceae bacterium
CAGTTGATGGAGTCTGCCTTGCGTTTCAAGCGCGGTGAAGATCGCTCGACGCCTCTCGCCGGCAAATCAGTCGCGCTTGTGTTCTTCAATCCGAGTCTCCGCACGCGCGCGTCGATGCAAGTCGGAATTTACGAACTCGGCGGAAATCCCGTCGCGCTGGAGCCAGGCGGAACGAGCTGGACTCTCGAGCATCGCGCAGGCGCGGTGATGGATTCAGACAAGACCGAGCACGTCGCCGAATTCGTGCGGGTGCTCGAGCGATATTGTGTCGCGATTGGTGTGCGAACTTTTGCGGCACTGAAAGACTGGCAGGAAGAGCGCACGGATCCGGTGCTCAATGCATTTGCGAATTACACCTCCGTTCCGATTATTAATCTCGAATCGGCGATGCATCACCCCTGCCAGTCGCTCGCCGACATGTTGACGATTCGCGAGAAGCTCGGCGCAGGACGCAAGCGCGTGGTGCTCACGTGGGCGTGGCATCCGAAGCCGCTGCCGATGGCCGTGCCAAACAGCTTCGCGCTCGCGGCCGCGCAGATGGGCCACGATCTCGTGATTGCACACCCGCCCGGCTACGATTTGGATGAAGAACTGATCGAGGCTTCGTTACAACGCGCCAACGCGTTGGGCGCGAGCGTCGAGATTACGAACGATATCGACGCCGCCTTCACGGGCGCGGATGTTGTTTACGCGAAGAGTTGGGGCTCGAAAAAGTTTTACGGCAACACCGAGCAGGATCTCGCGGAGCGCGCGCAATACCGCAGCAAGTGGATTGTCGACGAAGAAAAGATGGCGCGCACCAACGACGCGATCTTCATGCACTGCCTGCCGGTGCGGCGCAACGTGATCGTGACTGACGGTGTGATCGATTCGCCTGCGTCTGTAGTGATCGACGAAGCTGAGAATCGTCTACACGTGCAGAAAGCAATACTGGCAAGGTTGTTGGGAGGTTAGACCATGCTCGAGACCAAAGTTGATGACCAGCTTCGTTTGGATCTGTTGCGCGAGGCGCTGCCATACATTCAGCGCTTCAAAGGCCAGACGTTTGTCGTCAAACTCTCGGGCAAAGTCACAGAAAACCAGGAGAACCTGACTTCACTTGCTGAGGAGCTGGCGTTGTTGCACCAGGTCGGCATCCGCATCTGCGTTGTTCACGGCGGTGGCAAGCAGCTCAGCGAGCTCGCGAAGAGACTTGGTATCGAACAGACGATCATCGAGGGCCGGCGCGTCACTGACGACGCTACACTCGAAATGGCGAAGATGATCTTCGCCGGGAAGATCAATACAGACATTCTCGCGGCGCTTCGTCATCGTAGCATTGAAGCGGTCGGGCTTTCGGGCGTTGACGGCAACATCGTTCACGCTGAGAAGCGGCCGCCCAGGGAGATCCTGAACCGCGAAACCGGCGTGCGCGACAAAGTTGATTTCGGGTATGTCGGCGACGTGGTCCAGATCAATGCGCGACTACTGACTGTTTTGCTGGATCACGGTTACCTGCCGGTGATCTCGTCGCTCGGGGCAGACGACGAGGGCATGGTCTTCAACATCAATGCCGACACGATCGCTGCCGAAATTGCCGTTCAACTACAGGCAGAGAAACTGATCCTGCTCAGCGATGTTGACGGAATCTACCTCACCGCGGGCGATCCGCAGACAAAGTTGTCGCGTGTCACCGCCGCTGAAGCCGGTGAGTTGATCAGCAATGGCTCTGCGTCGGGCGGTATGATCCCGAAGCTCCAGAGCATCATCGTCTTGTTAGAGCGCGGCGTTCACAGCGCACACATCATCAGCGGCACCAAGCGCAACGCGCTCCTATCCGAGATCTTCACGGACCAAGGCACCGGCACCATGATCGTCGCGTAAACCCTGCGAGTCAGAATTTGAACAAGTCAGGAAGGGGGGCTTGCCCCCGCCCTCGGGAAGCGGGGGCAAGCCGCCCTTCCTGACTTGTTCTTTTTCATATGCCTTGTTCTCTAAGAACAATTACCCTACCGGCGACTGTGGCAAGAACCGGTCGCGATCGAATGGCGGCTCCTCGTGCTCGGGCATCGAATCGCTGGGCCAATCGTGCTTCCACTGCCGTCGATAATCCGCATTGGCGTAATATTTCAAATAAGTCTGGTTGTCGTCTTCGCTGCCGCTCCCGGTCAAATCGATCATGTACGCGTAACTCGGATTCTCCGGGAATAGCACCGTCTCTTCACGCAGCGCTTCGTGATAAAGATACTCGTAAAGCTCGCGATCGGAGAGGTGGTTCGTGTGTAGAAGATACGCGCCAACCGACGCCATACGGTCGATCATCTCTTTCAGTTTGATCTTCAACGCATCGTCGTCGAGCGTCTCGGGCGACGGCACTTCAAACCCGGAATTCTCGAGCAGGCGCAGCAGGCTGATCTGTTCCGCAGTTTCATATTCGAGCACATGCCGCAGAAACTCTTCTTCCATATCGGCCGGCATCGACTCCAACGTGGACGTGCTGCCACCGAGTTTTTCCAATTCAGAGCGGAGTTTGTTGATGCGTTCTTCCTGGCTGGGCTCGTCGGCAAATTCAATGAATGTCATTTTGTGGCTCCTAAAGGTTAGAGGTTGAGGTTTGAGGTGCCTTGGGAGCAGGTGAGGCCCTCCGTCAATTTGAGGGGTGAGGGATTGTCATCTTTACGCGAAAAAAAGTAAAGCCCATCCGTGTTAATCTGTGGCTAAATTCATTTCGGAGGAGCAGGCGCTGTAAACATATCTAAATTCGATAACCCGAGGCTCTCCTCGATCTCTTCCATTCGCTTCAGCGCCGTCTCGAAACCATCACTTCCAAACTGCTCGTGCTCGAGCTCTTCAAACTTCTCGCCCAATGAATCCAGCTCATTCGCCCCGACCGTGGCCTTCCACGCCGGAAACACCACCGTATCTTCAATCGCCGCGTGATGCTCATACATGCGCACGAACGACTCCAACGCCTTCGCCAGCGGCTCGACACTGTTCGCAGCAATTCGATCCGCTTTCGAAACCGACAACAGGTAATCCGTGATCTCGCGCCCGCGCACGTGCTGGGCCAACAGCACATCGACATATGCAGCCGCCGCGCCCGGCGTCTTCTTCAGAGCCGGAAAGATGAACACTTCTTCCAACTGCTTCTCGTGGTAATCCTCGCCAAACACGCGAAACAGGTTCGCTGCTTTTTCGAGTACATCGGGCGGTACCGACGACGCATCCTGCCGCAAGCGAACGGCCGCTTCCTGGTAGACCAGCAGTGCGCGGCGCAGGATTCCGTGCTCGCGCATCAAGTCTTCAGTTGCAGTCACCTCGACTGGCTCCGCCTCGCCCGGCGCTGGTCCTTCATTCTTATTCTCATCATTCGTGGCGCCGCCGCTGCGAGGCTGTGTGTTACGGCACGCATTGAGTAAAACGCCCACGCCGGCAACAGAAATGCCGGTTAGAAGTTGTCGTCGTTTTATGTTCAATTGAAGTCTCCTCGGTGGCTTTGATATTACTCCGGTTACGACGTTAGACTAAGCATAATCAATGGATAACAAAGAAATCGCCCGCCGGTTTTATCGTCTGGCCGCGTTGATGGAAGTTCGCGGCGACGATCCCTTTCGCCTGCGCTCTTATCGTAACGCAGCCGAGGCGATCGAGGTGTGGCCCACGTCGTTGAAAGAGATTGCGGAGCAGGAAGGCGTCACGGGTTTGCAGGAAATTCCTGGCATCGGCAAAGCGATTGCGGGCAAGGTCATTGATTTATTGAACAAGGGAACCTTTGACGCGTGGGAGCGGCTCACCGCCGAGACCCCGGAAACCGTACTCGATCTTCTGGAGATCCCCGGCATCGGCCCCAAGACGGCCGCGCTCCTCCACCAGCGCTTCAAAGTCTCCTCGCTGGAGGACTTGAAAAAGTTTGTAGCCTCCGGCGGCCTCGACATGGTCGACGGCATCGGCCCCAAAACCGCCGAGAGAATAAAAGAAGCACTTTCCTGATCAGTGCCATCTGCGTTAATCTGTGCCCCACTTCCTAACCAAAGAGGACAACATGAAAAGAATGAAACGTCGCGATTTCATGCGCAACGGAGCCGTAGCGGGGTTGGCTTTGGCTGCCAGCAACGAAGTTTCAGGTTTCCCGGCCATCTTGAAGCAGAGCTCGGTGAAGCCGCTCGTGATTGCGTCGGCAAATGGAAATCGGTTCAAGAATGGTGGAAATGTGACGGCCGTGCAGAAGGCGTTCACGATGATGACCGGAGGGGCGGATGTGCTCGATGCGGTGATCGCCGGTGTGAATATCGTCGAGCTCGATCCGCTCGATGATAGTGTTGGCTATGGTGGGTTGCCGAATGCTGACGGCGTGGTCCAACTCGATTCGTCAGTGATGCACGGGCCGAAGAAACGCGCGGGCGCCGTGGGCGCGCTGGAAGGTGTGCGTACGCCGTCGCTGGTCGCGAAGGCAGTGATGGAAGAAACTGATCACCATCTCATCGTCGGCAAAGGCGCGCAGGACTTCGCGCGCAACATGGGATTCAAGATCGAAGACGATCTCAATACCGAGAACTCGCGCAAACAGTGGCTCGAGTGGAAGCGACGCACCGATCCGCAACATTATCTCGATCCCAAGAAGCGCGCCGAAGTTGGTCATCGCGTTGCGCTCGAGATGCTGGCTGAAGGAAAGCTACGCGAAGAGAACCTGCACGGCACGATCAACTGCAACGGGATCAACTCGCGCGCCGAGATCTGCGGTGTCACAACTACAAGCGGACTCGCATGGAAAATTCCTGGACGTATAGGCGACTCTCCGATTCTCGGTGCGGGGCTATACGTCGATGGTTCCGTCGGCGCGGCGGGCTCGACCGGACGCGGTGAAGCGAATCTCTTCAATCTGTGCTCGTTCGTGATCGTCGAGGAAATGCGACGCGGCGCCCATCCGAAAGACGCGGGCATGGAAGTGCTGAACCGGATCAAAAACAACACTATCGAGAAGCGACTGCTGAACAGCCGCGGACTGCCAAACTTCGGGATCAACTTCTACATACTCAATGCGAAGGGTCAGTATGCGGGCGTGACGATGTATGACGGCCCATCGTTTGCGATCTGTAACGAGAATGGCCCACAGACGCTCAAGTCAGAGGCGTTGTTGCAAGGCAAGCCGAGTGACTAACCACGGATAATACGGATTTTTAGAACCCGATTAGCGCTGATCAGCAACATATCCGTGTTTATCCGTGGCCCCGTATTTCTGTGTGGCGAAGCCGACGATCAGGCCGACGAGGGTGCCCGGCAGGATGATCTGAAAGTAGTGATCGCCAACCATTACCGCCGTCAGGATTGCCAGAATCGCGCCAACGATCACGCCAAACACGAGCCCGATCGGCAACGAGTGATACTTCCGCGCGAAGAAGCCGATCGCGACGCCGGCGATTATTCCTTTGATCGTGGAACCCATCACGATTCCACCAAGCTCATTTCTCACCTCCGGTGTGAACCACGCAGTCAGGCCGTCGAAGACGCCGAGGACGGCGCCGAGTATTACTCCAATCAGGGGCTTGGACATCAGTTTTCTCCTTTAATCAGACTGTTCTGTTCTTCTATTAAACGTCTGCCGAGAAATCTTTAAGGTCCGGAAGTAAAAATTAAAAAAATTCTCATCAGCAGGTAAGCCAGCACGAGCAACACGAGAAAGCGGTTCTTGCCAACCCAGCGACTGACTCTTTCGAACGCATTTTCGCGATAGGCAGAGACCGGTTCCGCGTCGAGCAAGTGGCCAACGTCTGCCGACAGCTCAGAAGCAGTCGCATACCTTTGCTCCTTTTCACTCGCCATCGCTTTCGAACAGATCGCGTGTGCAGCTTTGCTGACCCTGGGTTGATCGTTCAACAGGAAGTAGAGCACCGCGCCGAGTGCGTAGATATCGGAGCGCTCGTCGAGCTGATCGATCTCGCCTCGCGCTTGTTCGGGAGACATATATGGACGAGTGCCGATTACGGTACCTTCCATCGTTTCGGGAAACGCGGATGAACGCGGATCGTCGCGGAGCGATATCAATTTGGCAACACCCCAATCGAGCACGAGCACTTCGCCAAACGATCCGATCATGATGTTTTGCGGTTTGAGATCGCGGTGAATCACGCCGTGCGCGTGCGCAAAGGCGACCGCATCGCACACAGCCTGAAACTTTCGCAGACGATCGCGCAACGGAGCGCCTTGCGTGGCGTATTCGTCGAGACGGCTGCCGCGCACATACTTCATGGCGTAGAAGATGCGACCGTCGGGCAGTGTCCCCACATCGTGAACCGGAACGATTCCGGGATGTTCGAGACGCGCAATGATTTGCGCTTCACGAACCATCCGGTCGCGCAGGTCTTCAGTAATTTCGGGTGTGTTAAGGACTTTGATAGCGACAAGCCGGGCAAGCTCGCGATCTTCGGCGAGATAAACCGCTCCCATCCCACCGCGTCCGAG
>DATHTI010000305.1:0-6370 GCA_035463335.1 Pyrinomonadaceae bacterium
TTGAAATTATTGGTGGCCAGGGACGGAATCGAACCGCCGACGCCGGCCTTTTCAGGGCCGCGCTCTACCAACTGAGCTACCTGGCCAGATGGTTGGAAAGAAGGGCGTAGTATAAGAAGCCGCTTGAATTGCTGTCAAATCAGGCTCCAAAAAGCTACTGCGTCAGTTTGAAAATCGGGAATCAAAAACGCCCGTAGGCGTTGGCTATTTCAGCCCCGGGTCCGAGCGCAGCGAGAACCCTGAAATTCAATAAATAATTTCTCTCGGGACCTGGATCCCGGGTTTGTCGCTGCTCCAGCCACTGGGCAAACGCAACTGCTCCCGAAGCGCTACTCGACAACTTCAGTAACGACACCGGCGCCGACCATTCTACCTGTATCGCGAATTACGAAATGCAAACCCTTCTCGAGCGCGATCGGGGAAGTCAATTCAATGTCCATCACAACGTGTTCACCCAGCGTCACCCGCTCCACTCCTGCGGGCAAGTGCGCTACTCCCGTCACTTGCGTCGTACGGAAAAAGAACTGCGGTTGGTGACCAGTGAAAAACGGTGTATGTCCTCCACCTTCTCCCTTCGTTAACATGTAAGTTTCAGCTTTAAACTTTGTGTGCGGCATGATGCTGCCGGGCTGTGCAATTACCTGCCCACGCTCGATGTCCTTACGTTCAATACCACCCAGCAGCAGACCGACGTTGTCGCCCGCCACAGCTTCCGAAAGCTGCCTGAACATCTGAATACCTGTGACCACTACTGAACGCGTCGGCCTGATACCAACAATCTCCACAACGTCGTTTATCTTTACTTTGCCGCGCTCTATTCGGCCCGTCACCGCTGTGCCGCGACCATGGATCGTGAAGATATCTTCTACCGCCATTAAAAACGGCTTCTCAATATCGCGTTCCGTCGTCGGAATGTAGCTGTCCACCGCCGCCATCAGCTGGTCCACCGTCTTCTCCCACTCGGGATCGCCTTCCAGCGCCTTCAACGCACTGCCACGCACCACCGGAATCTCATCGCCCGGAAACTCATATGCACTCAGAAGCTCGCGCACTTCCAGTTCCATTAAGTCCAACAGTTCCGGATCATGGACCATCTCTACCTTGTTCATGAACACCACCATCGCCGGCACGCCTACCTGTCGCGCCAAAAGGATATGCTCGCGCGTCTGCGGCATCGGCCCTTCTGTGGCGGCCACCACCAGAATCGCACCATCCATCTGCGCTGTGCCCGTGATCACATACTTCACGTAATCGGCATGACTGGGACAGTCAATGTGCATGTAGCGACGATGGGCCGTCTCATACTCCACGTGCGTTGTTTCCGGTACCGTGTCAATCCGATCGAAAGCTACAAACTGCACCGTCGGATTGCGCTTTGCCATTACCTTCGTTATCGCAGAGGTCAAGGTCGTCTTGCCATGACCTTCGTGCCCAATGGCCCCGATGTATACAAGAGGCTTTACTTTCGAAAATGTATCTTGCCCCGTTTGCTCTAACTCTTTCTTACTTTCAGAAGACCTTCTATATTCGGCGTATCCAAGAATCTTGAAACCAAGTAATTCAACTAATTCTCCGTTGTTAATGAGGTCTTCCAGTGCCTTTTGTCCTGCCTCGGAAATATCAAGTCGCAAGACAACGCTGCCCTTTATCACGGATTCGATAGTTAACTTTTCATCGCCGGATTTGCTTCTGAGGAAATCCCGAATCTTGTTCAAGGCATTTATATCTAACTCGTCAATTGCTGCAAGAACCCTAAGCTGCCAGGATTTCCGGCCCGTTGAGAGTGTAGCGCTGGTCTCATCGGTCAGGATGCGCCTTATGCCCTTAGCCACGGCAGTCCACGCTGCATCGATATCACCCCACGTCGTAACGGGCTTACCACCTGGCGGTAAGACTTGAAGCTTGCTGAACGGCGAAGGTTCCCAGTCACAAGGACGAACAATAACTGGAATAACTCTGGCATTTCGTTCATCATGCCTTTGCATTGCTCGTTTGAGTTCGACTCCATAACAAAAATCGGATGCTATAAAGTCGGCGCTTATCATCAAAAGGATGAGGTCAGCCGCCTCCAGGTAGTGAACAATTTTCTTGTTCCAGTCTTCTCCGGCTTCCAGAGCTAAATCACTCCATATTGAAATGATGTCTTGACGTTGAAGGAGCGAAAGATGTGAGTTGAGGTTGCTCACGTGAACTGTATCCTCATGAGCGTAACTGTAAAACACTTGGGCGGGCCGGTGTTCCATTTGTGCCTTTTGTGGTTAACGACTCCAGTACCGCTTGATGCGCTCGGCCAGCATTGGAAACGGAACGTAGTCGGCGCTGCGGCCGGCTTGTCGAAGCTCTGCGACCATGCGCATCGCGCCGTCTGCATTGCGTGTGTGAACGAGGATCGTTGAGGCGCGCTGGAGCTCCGGGTTGCAACAGAGCCAGCGCGCGACGGCGTAGCCCGTTCGTTCGTCGTCCGTCGACTCGGCGTTGTAATGCTCCGGGTGCAGATCGTGGTCGAGGAAAATAGCGTCGTAAGAGCTCGCGCTCAATAATTCCCGCGCCTCTCTCACGTTGTTAGCAATGTCAATGAAATCGCCTCGGAAGCGGTTCGTGAACCAGCGATGGCGGCGCTCATCGTCGTCCAGAAGAAAAACACGTATTGGATGGCGCTCCGCCCGTACCGATTTCAGACCAAGCTTGCTGAGCAACGACTGCCACAAACTCATAGTCTTCCAACTATTCTTAAAACACCTGATTTGTTACTGCGCGAGCATTATAGGTTATCATCAGGTACACTCGCGTGCACCCAGGGTGATTAACTTGATAGACGAGACGGAACTCCGCCAAACGGAGAATACAGAGGTTTGCGCAGATTGCTTCGGCACCGGCACCAAAATCGATCCGGTGAAAGGTGCAATGCCATGCCCATGTCGCCGCCCGGATCGCTTCAAGAAACTGCTGGTTGCAGCGCGAATTCCTCCACGTTACGCACGTTGTTCATTCGAGACTTTCAAGTGTGCCCGCGGATCTTCTCAGGACAACGCATTACTCGCATCGCAGCGACTCGTCGATGAGTTTCCAGCCGATCGCGGCTTGCTGTTTATGGGTCCAACCGGAGTGGGAAAGACTCACCTCGCAGTCGCGATTGTACGTCGTCTAATCGAGAAAGGCGTCCCCGGAATTTTTTGTGAGTTTGGCTCGTTGCTGAAATCCATTCAGGACTCTTACAACCCGATCTCAAAATCATCCGAGCTGAAAGTCCTGGCTCCCGTTTACGAAACCGACGTCCTCGTGCTGGACGAGCTGGGCGCGACCATTCCCACCGATTGGGTCCGCGACACGATGTATCAGATTATCAACAAACGTTACAATGACAGAAAATTGACCATACTCACTACGAACTACTCCGACCTGCGCGAATCTGACAAAGAGCAGACTCTGGAGGATCGCATAGGCACTCGACTGCGGAGCCGGCTGTACGAGATGTGCACGAAAGTAGTGATGGACGGAGGAGACTACCGGCGAGTTGGTATTTAACTCAGAGGATGCCCAAACGCACTGATATACACAGAATACTGATCATTGGCTCGGGTCCGATCGTGATCGGCCAGGCATGTGAATTTGATTATTCGGGAACGCAAGCTTGCAAGGCGCTGCGCCAGGAAGGCTACGAGATCGTGCTGGTCAACTCGAATCCAGCCACGATCATGACCGATCCTGAAACCGCAGACATCACCTACATCGAGCCACTCACCGTTGCTTCAGTAACAGAAATCATTCGTCGTGAACGCCCAGACGCGCTGTTGCCCACGGTCGGCGGGCAAACGGCGCTCAATCTCGCCATCGCGCTCGAAGATGCAGGCGTGCTGCGTGAGTACGGCGTCGAGATGATCGGCGCGAATCGCGATGCGATCAAAGTCGCCGAGAATCGCCTCCTGTTTAAACAGGCGATGGATGAAGCCGGACTCGAGATGCCGCGTGGCGGTTTTGCAAAGTCGTGGGAAGAAGCGAAGCAGCTCGTCACGCAAACTGGTTATCCCGCGATCATCCGCCCGTCGTTCACGCTCGGCGGCACGGGCGGCGGCATTGCTTACAACCCGGAAGAGTTTGAAGAAATCATTCGCGGCGGACTCGCAGCGTCGCCGATTCACGAAGTGTTGATTGAAGAATCGATACTCGGTTGGAAAGAGTTTGAGCTCGAAGTGATGCGCGACCTCGCGGACAACGTCGTGATCATCTGCTCGATCGAGAACTTCGATCCGATGGGCGTCCACACTGGCGATTCGATCACGGTCGCGCCCGCACAGACGTTGACCGATCGCGAGTACCAGGTACTGCGCGACATGGCGATCAAAGTGATTCGAAAAGTCGGCGTCGAGACGGGCGGCTCGAATATTCAGTTTGGAGTTAATCCGGAGAACGGCGACGTTCGCATCATCGAGATGAACCCGCGCGTGTCGCGCTCTTCCGCACTCGCGTCGAAAGCGACTGGTTTTCCGATCGCGAAGATCGCAGCCAAGCTCGCCGTCGGATACACACTCGACGAGATTCCAAACGACATCACACGCAAAACTCCAGCGTCTTTCGAGCCGACAATCGATTACGTGGTTGCAAAGATTCCCAAGTGGGACTTCGAAAAGTTTCGCGAAGCGGAAGACGTGCTCGGAACGCAGATGAAGTCGGTCGGTGAAGTGATGGCCATCGGTCGCACGTTCAAAGAAGCACTATTTAAAGGATTGCGCTCACTCGAAGCAGTCAAACCACTACGACTCGAAGACATCTCCGACGATGAGCTGCAACGCAAGCTGGCGCGTCCCAACTCGCAACGTTTCTCCTATATCACTTACGCGCTCCAGCACGATTGGCCCATCTCGGAAATCTATCGCCTGTCGCGCATCGATCCGTGGTTTCTCGATCAGTTGCAGCAGGTGATGGACATCCAGCGCGAGGTCGTCGAGGGATCAAAACTCGAGGATATCTCGGCTGAAGAGTTGCGAGCTTTCAAGGAAGTTGCCCTCTCGGATCGACGTCTCGCGTATTTAACTGATCGTTCGGAAGATGAAGTGCGCGAGTATCGCAAGAGTCTCGGAGTCGTTCCTGTTTACAAACGCGTGGACACTTGCGGCGCCGAGTTTGAATCGCACACGCCATATCTTTACTCGACGTACGAGACTGAAGACGAAGCTGCGCCAACCGATCGACGCAAGATCATGATCCTCGGCTCGGGTCCGAATCGTATCGGGCAGGGAATCGAGTTTGACTACTGCTGTTGTCATGCGTCGTTTGCGCTGCACGAGGCCGGGTTCGAGACGATCATGGTCAACTGCAATCCGGAAACAGTCTCAACCGACTACGATACGTCTGATCGACTCTACTTCGAGCCACTCACGTTCGAAGATGTGATGAACATCGTCGACGTGGAAAAGCCGGAAGGCGTGATCGTTCAGTTTGGCGGGCAGACGCCGTTGAATCTCGCGATGCGTTTGCACAAGGCGGGCGTCAAAGTGATCGGCACGTCGCCTGATTCGATCGATCTGGCTGAGGATCGCAAACACTTCGGCGCGTTATTGCAGAAACTCGGCATCCCGCAGCCGGACAACGGCATGGCGGCATCGGTCGAGGAAGCGCGCGAGATTGCGAAGCGGATCGGTTATCCGGTGTTGGTGCGTCCGAGTTATGTGCTGGGCGGACGGGCGATGGCGATCGTTTACGATCAGGAAGCGCTCGAGACATACGTTCGCAATGCAGTGGGGTTCACGCCGGATCGTCCGGTTCTTATCGACAAGTTTTTGGAACAGGCGGCGGAGTTTGATGTCGATGCGCTTGCTGACGACACGGCGTGCGTGATCGCGGGCATTCAGGAACATATCGAGGAAGCGGGTATTCATTCCGGCGATTCATCGTGCGTGTTGCCGCCCGTGCGCATCGATCCGGAGCACCTCGAGACGATGCGACATTACACGCGCAAGCTGGCCACGGCGTTATCAGTGAGCGGGCTGATGAACATTCAGTTTGCGATCAAGGACCATCGCGTGTACGTGCTGGAAGTAAATCCACGTGCTTCGCGAACAGTTCCGTTCGTGTCGAAAGCGACTGGAGTTCCGATCGCGCGCATCGCAGCGCTTGTGATGGCGGGGCAGAAGCTGCGTGATTTTAATTTGCCTGAAGAGCTCACGGTAAAACGTTTCTTTATTAAGTCGCCGGTGTTTCCGTTTGCAAAGTTTCCCGGCGTCGATCCGATCCTGAGCCCGGAGATGCATTCGACCGGCGAGGTGATGGGAATTGGCGACACGTTTGGCGAGGCTTACTGGAAGGCGATGACAGGTGCGGGACTGAGTTTGCCTGCGACGGGCAAGGCGTTTCTGAGTGTGAACGATGCTGA
>DATHTI010000306.1:0-3224 GCA_035463335.1 Pyrinomonadaceae bacterium
ATCTGAAGCTGAACGCTGATCTGGTTGTGTTGAGTGCGTGTCAAACCGCGCTCGGCAAAGAGATCAAAGGCGAAGGCCTGGTTGGTCTAACTCGCGGCTTCATGTACGCGGGCGCGCCGCGCGTAGTCGCGACTCTCTGGCGGATCGACGATCGGGCCACAGCCGACATGATGCGACGTTTCTACGAAGCGATGCTGAAGGACAATCTGCGTCCTGCGGCAGCGCTTCGTGCCGCCCAGCTCTCAATGCTGCGCGATCGTCGCTGGCACGACGCCCACTTCTGGGCCCCATTCACGCTTCAAGGAGAGTGGCGCTAATCCGTGTATTTATCCGCCTTAATCCGTGTTACTGAATTTCGTCAAAACTACGGATCGAAGGGTATTTATCTTGTGGTGCATTGCCCGGGCGAATGGATAGGATCGTCTTCATCCCGGCCTCATTCGCCGCATCCAGCTCGGCGACAACATCGGAGATGAAGAGGATTTCTTGCGGAGGTAATCCCATCGCCTCCGCGATCTTCCGGTAACTCTCCGCCTCACCCTTCTTGCCGATCTTTGTATCGAAGTAACTATCGATAAACGGCGTGAGATCTCCGGCCTCGGTGTGCGCGAAAAGTAGCTGCTGGGCCAACACACTGCCAGACGAGAAAATACTGATCCTCAACCCTCGCTCGCGCCAACGCTCAAAGGCGGGCGCCACATCCGCAAACGCCTGCGACTTCAACGATCCATCCTGATAACCCTGCCGCCAAATTTTCCCCTGCAACGACTTCAACGCCGTAGACTTGCGATCGAGCTTTATGAGCCACTCGACATATGCCGCAATCGACTCAATCTCATCTGTAAGCGGTGGCGCATCACTTTCCTCAACCGCATGCTCTTCACGCAGGAGCGCAATATCCTCCGCTGCCGGATTCTCAAGCAGAAACTCCCGCACATGATCACGCGCGTAACTAAACAACACATCGTGAACAAAAGCGATTGGCGTTGTTGTTCCTTCGATATCGAGCAGGATTGCGCGAACGTGATCAAGGCGGCTCATGTCGCGGTGGTGAGGTGCGCGGCGCTGAAACACACTGGAAGGAAGTTTTCGTCAACGCGGCTCTCGGTGTAATTGGGAGTCCAGCCGGCCGCGTCCTGAAACAAACGAATCACCCTGATGCGACGGTCGGAACAAAGATTGAACCAGTGAAGCGTGCCTCGCGGCACACGAATCAGATCGCCGGCCTCAACTTCAATGGCGAGCACTGCGCCCGCTGTCGTGTGAATGTGAAAGAGCCCGTGTCCGGCGATGGTGAATCTGACTTCGTCTTCGTCGTGCCAGTGCTCGCGATTGAACTTCGCCAGCATCGTCTCGAGACCTGGTGTGGTGGGACTAACGTCGATCACGTCGGCAGTCACGTAGCCGCCGCGTGCTTTCAAGGCGTCAATCTCGCGCGAGTAGGCGTCAAGAATTGCTTCCGGTGGTGCGTCGTCGGGCACTGGATGTGAAGGTGTCCAGCGTTCGTAGTCGATACCGTGCGGCGCGAGGCTCGCTCTTATCTCGTCCGCGTTTGTGAGCTTCTTGTCTTCGTTTACAATCGTTACTACAGCCATGTTCCTTACCTCGCATGATTTCGCATATTCAATGTGCGGCCCAGCGCTTCCAACAAAAATTCAAGAATCTCGATATGCCGCTTTGCCTGCGCGAGGTTTTCGCCCCACGAATAGAGCCCGTGACGTCGAAGCAGAAACCCGTGCGCGGCTTTGTGTTTATTTAGCGTCGCGCCGACAGTTTCAGCAAGCGCCGGCATGTCCTGAGAATTCTCGACGATGGGTAGCCACTCCGCGTGTTCGTGTGTGCGCACACCCTGCAAACCCTTCAGCATCTCGTAGCCTTCGATCTCAATGCCGCCCTCGGCCGCGTACAGATCGGAAAGGATCGTATTCCAGATCGAGTGCGTGTGCAGCACCGCACCGGCGCCACGCTCCTTCACGATGCGAATGTGCAGCAGCGACTCATCTGACGGCTTGCCGCCGTTTTGGCCGACGATACGAGCATGCTCATCAATCGAGAGTAGCTGATCGGCGCGCAGCTCGCCCTTATCGACGCCGCTTAAACTCATCGCAATTTGAAGCGGCTCTCGCTGGACAACCGCACTCAAATTCCCACTCGTCCCCAGCAGCCAGCCGCGCGCGTGAAATCCACGCGCCACCGCGGCCAGCCCGGTCGTAATCTCTCCGAAGCTATCCTGCATGTGGCAAAGATGCTACTAAACCGCCAGGTTGCGCAAGTGGTTTACAGGCTATTTCACGAAGAACCGTTTGAAGTAGCCACAAAAAGGCACAAAAGGCACAAAAAGATTTGGGGAGAGTGTTTTGTGCTTTTTGTGCCTCTTTGTGGCGAGAAATTCTTTGGGCTTTTTTGTGGCGCTACTTGTAATTACACTCAGATGAGAGTAGAATGCGTTTCGCTTACGATGCTGCCGCGAGTTCTCACCTACCAACTCGCGTGCAATGTTCATAATTAGAAGACTGACTTTGAGTGGCCTGGTGGGGGGCCAGGTAAGAGTCCGCGGAAGCACGCGGTGCGTTCGAGGGCGCTTCTGCGGACTCGGGGGCTTGATGAGTTCTGAGACCTGAGGTTCGGGATCCGAAGGTCTCAGACGGTGGCCTTGGTGAGGGGGCCACGAAGAGTTCGCGGAAGCGATAACGCCCAGAACGCTTCCGCGGACTCGCACGCCAACAATCAATCCGTGTAATCTGTGATCAAAAACAGATCATGGAACTCCCAGTTAACCCACCCGTTCTCCCGATGCTTGCCAAACGCGTCAGCGAGCTGCCCAAAGCCGGCGCATGGATCTTCGAACCCAAATGGGACGGCTTTCGCGCCCTGATCTTTCGCGACGGCAAAGAAGTATTCATCCAGAGCCGCGACGAAAAGCCGCTGAACCGTTATTTCCCTGAGCTGATCGATCCGATACTGAAGCAGCTCCCAACTCGTTGTGTGCTCGACGGCGAGATCGTGATTGCACAAAAAGGCGCACTCGATTTCGACTCGCTCCAGTTGCGTCTTCATCCAGCCGCATCGCGGGTAAAACTACTCTCGGAACAGATCCCGGCATCGATCGTATTTTTCGATCTGCTGAGTGAAGGGAAGAAGGATTTTCGCAATCAGCCGTTCGAACAGCGCCGCGAGCGTTTGGCATCAGTACTCGCAGATGCGAAGCCGCCGCTGCACCTGAC
>DATHTI010000307.1:0-11756 GCA_035463335.1 Pyrinomonadaceae bacterium
AATCTCAAACAACGGAGAGCTGGCTGTCGGCGAGTGGCTTGAAACAGATGCAAACTCGCGCGCAGAAATCGCCGTGAGCTCGATCGGCAGTGTTGAGGTTGATGAAAACACGCGGATCAGATTATTGGAGACACAGCCCAGTGAGCATCGGCTCGAGCTCGCGCGCGGGAAAATGAGCGCACACATCTGGGCGCCGCCAAGATTGTTCTTCGTCAACACGCCGTCAGCAGTCGCCGCGGATCTTGGTTGTGCTTACACGCTCGAAGTTGACGACGAGGGATCGAGCTTGTTGCGGGTGACGTCGGGTTGGGTAGCGCTGGAGTTAAAGGATCGTGAATCGGTGGTGCCGGCGGGCGCAGCGTGCGAAACGCGACCGTCGCTTGGTCCGGGCACGCCTTACTTCGAAGATGCTTCGAGCGTGTTTCGTCAATCGCTCAAGACAGTTGACTTCGATCCCGACGCGCACGCGCGCAGCTCTGCGCTCGTATCGATCCTGGATCAGGCGCGCCCGCGCGACACGCTCACGCTCTGGCACCTGCTGGTCCGTGTTGAGGGCGAAGACCGCGCCCGTGTCTACGACACAATGGCCGCCCTCTCACCGCCACCCGCGAGCGTGACTCGTGAAGGTGTACTCGCATTGGACCAGACGATGCTCGACGCCTGGCGCTACGAGCTCGAGCGAACGTGGATGGGTGTTGGAAAAGGCGTGCCCAAGCCCATCGCAGAGGCTTACTGGCGAGCCAAGAATGGTCTCAGTCGACGCTTGAAAGAGATGGCTCCGAAGTGAGCCACAAAAAGGCACAAAAATCACGCTGTTCGAGTCAAATGCGCGCTGCCAGTTTTGGTCCATAAAAAGAGCAGTACACAAAAGGCACAAAAAGCACAAAAGTTATTCTGAGTTTTCTTTTGTGCTTTTGTGCCTTTTGTGTACTGCTTTTAAGGCAGCACGTTCGTCAGCTTTATTCGACTCGATTACATTCCAATACTGACCCGGCCGGCCACAATGCGGACAATATGGCGCAGGTTGCGGGAATTCATTTGTACAATCAGGACAAGTTATGGAATCAGGCATTCGTGAGAATTACACCTCGGTGAGATGACGTGTATCGTTTATTGCGAGGACGCGGACGAAGCCGTCGTTACGCAATTCGAAGCGTGTGATACCACAGTTCGCACTCGAGATCCAAACCGGTTTGAGCTCAGGTGCGTCAAGGGCGCCCATCAGGTGTAAGGCGAGGATGCAGATCGTTCCGGTGTGGCTGAAGACGGCGATCCTGCCGCCGCGATGCTCTTCGATGATGTCGTCCAGCTTTTGACGGGCACGGTCCAGCAGTTGTCGATAGCTCTCTCCGCCCGATAACACGTACTCGAAGTCGCGGCGTAGCAAAGCAGCGTATTGCTCGGGATGTTGCTGCGCGGCGTCCTCGAATGTCAGACCTTCCATCACACCGACATCACGCTCGCGAAAGGCAGTCGTGCCCTGGACAGTAAGGCCCGTCATGTTCGCGAGGGGCTTTGCTGTGTCCATCGCGCGTGCGAGGTCGCTCGAGTAGATTGCCGTTAGTGATTCTGATTTGAGTGTACGTGCCGTGGCCAGGGCCTGGTTGCGGCCGCGGGCGGACAAGGGTGTTGCCGTGTGACCGCCAAAGCGGCGTTCAGCATTCCCTCTTGATTGGCCGTGACGGACGAGGAGGACGTTCGTGGCATTCATTACAGGGCCATTACCGGGGCACTTCTAAAAATACTAATCGACTTAAGCCGCGACGGCGTCAGCCTTCAACTTCTCCGCCTGATAGTGCGCGACGAGCGCGTCGATGAAAGGATCGAGGTTACCTTCCATCACGAGATCGAGCTGGTGGATCGTTAACCCGATGCGGTGATCCGTAACGCGATTCTCTTTGAAGTTGTAAGTGCGAATCTTCTCCGAACGATCGCCGGAGCCGACCATCGAACGTCGCTCGCTCGCGAGTGCGTCATGCTGCTTCTGCTCTTCAAGCTCCTGCAAACGCGCACGCAAAACACGCATCGCTTTATCGCGATTCTTGATCTGCGACTTTTCATCCTGCATTGAAACCACCGTGTTCGTGGGCAGGTGCGTGATGCGGACGGCGGAGTAAGTCGTGTTCACTGACTGGCCACCTGGACCAGACGAACAAAACGTATCGATGCGCAGATCCTTCGGATCGATCTTCACATCGACTTCTTCCGCTTCCGGCAATACGGCCACCGTGATCGCCGACGTGTGAATTCTTCCGCTCGCTTCAGTCTGCGGCACGCGCTGCACGCGGTGAACACCCGATTCGTGTTTCAACTTCGAATAGACTTTGTTGCCTTCAATCAGCACGATCGCTTCCTTGAGCCCACCGATGCCGGACTCTGACGCTTCGAGCACCTCGAAACGCCAGCGTTGCTTCTCAGCGTAACGCGAGTACATACGCACCATCTCAGCGGCAAACAGCGTCGCTTCATCACCGCCGGTGCCCGCGCGGATCTCGAGAATCACGTTCTTCTCGTCATTTGGATCGGTCGGGATCAGGAGGAGTTTCAGCTCTCGATCCGCTTCGTCGATGCGAGTCTGCAACGACTCGAGCTCGAGGCGCGCCATCTCGCGCATCTCTTCGTCGTCGGACGTGTCCATTAACTCGCGCGCGTCCGCGAGCTCGGCTGTCAAAGCCTTCCACGACTGGTACTTCTGCACGACTTCCTCGAGCGTGCGGTGTTGTTTCGCGGCTTTGCCGTACGCTGAAGGGTTGGAGAGCAGCTCGGGAGATGAAAGCTCCCCGGTCAACTCATTGTATCTCGTAACTATCTGTTCCAGTTTGTCTAACATGTAGACCTCATTATGACAGCGGGGCCGGCTGCGGCTCGCCCGTTTGCGGCTCCAGCTTCAAAGATTCTTTCAACGCTTCGATCGCAACTTCAAGCTGCTTGTCGTCCGGCTCCTTGGTGGTGATGTTTTGCAACCACACGCCGGGCCGCGTCATTAATTTAAAGATCCAACTGCTCTCTTTTTTCGCTGACAGGCGAATAATCTCGTACGAGATACCCGCTACTACAGGCATCAGCGCAATGCGTATCAGAAAGTTGAACAACAACGAATCAAACTTGATCACGGAAAAGAGAATGATCGCGACGAGCATCACGACCATCAGGAAACTCGTGCCGCAGCGCGGGTGCTGTCGCGGTTGTGGCCGCGCGTTGTCCACGGTCAACGGCAAACCTGCTTCCCACGTGAACACCGTCTTGTGTTCCGCGCCGTGATACTGAAAGACGCGGCGAATGTCCTTCAAGAGCGAAAAGGTGACGATCATGATCAAAAAGAACGTCATGCGAATCAGACCGTCGATCAGGTTGAATGCTACTGAAGGACGCACCGGATGCAGGTACGTTCGCACACTGGACCATGCATTCGTATACCATGCTTCATTTTCCGGCTCAGACACCGGCGCCGTCGTGGGTGCAGGCGCAGCAGTACTCGTAGCGGCGGCCGGAGTGGTGGCCCAGCCGGCTGCGATGAAGAGCGCATTGGTCAGCAACAACGGCGCAGCGACGAAGAGCAGTACGTTGAAGATAAGCGCGAAAATGATCGAGCCGACTGCCGCGCCCGTCGTGCCTTTCTTCAACTCGTCTTTCGAACGTTTCTGCGTTGGCACCGGAAACAGGCCCGGCACAGCGCCAGTCAGACCAGCAAAATCTCCTTCACCTTCGATCACGGCGGGCGAGAGCGCGACTTGTACTTCTTCGGCCTCCTCTGCGTCTGCGAAAGCCTCGTTGGCGGAGTAGTTCAGCGCTTTGATGCCGAGGCCCATCGACTGAACGAGGACCGCACCGCCGCGCAACACCGGCAACTTGAGGATCGGATACTTGTCGCTCCACTTTGGCAGCCGTGCAGCCGTGTTAACGATCGTGCCGTCGGCCTTGCGGACGGCGATCGCGTAGGCGTTTGGCGTGCGCATCATCACGCCTTCTATGACCGCCTGGCCGCCAACGATTAGATCTCGTTCTGGTGTACTCATGATTTTAGGATCTGTGGTTACAAAAATGCCGGCGTGTGGGGTAGTTCGCATCGAGCGAGCTACGGACTTACGCCGGCAGTTAGAAGTGGAAGTGGCTAATGCTGTGCGGGAGCGGCGGTTTCGGGCGCTGTTTTCTTGCCGTAGCGTTTATTGAATCGATCCACGCGTCCGGCAGTATCAACCAGCTTTTGTTTACCGGTAAAGAAAGGGTGGCAAGCCGAGCAAATTTCGACGTGCAGGTCGCCTTTCTTGGTCGAGCGGGTCTTGAATGTCTCGCCGCAAGCGCAGCTAACAGTTATATCGACGTATTCTGGGTGAATTCCTGGTTTCATCTCGTCACTTTCTCATAGGCGGCACGCGGGCCGCATTTTCAAACAGGATATGATAGGTGCCTACGCAGGGAGACGTCAAGCTGGGGCAGGGAAGATCTTAACCACAGATTACACGGATAGTGTCAGCGATTTTTCTTCCGATATTTGGCGGCGTTTCTCTCCCAGAAGACCCCGTCGACATATCCCTGAATGGACTGATCGGACTCGGCGAGCTCGAGGCGTTTCTGGGCGAGACAACAATAAGTCTCGTCAATCTCAACGCCTAGGTAATGGCGTCCGAGTTTCTTTGCGACGACGGTTGTGGTGCCGGAGCCGTTGAAGGGATCGAAGACTAAATCGCTTTCACGCGAGCTGGCCAGGATAATTTTCGCCAACAACTTCTCGGGCTTTTGCGTCGGATGATCGGTGTTTTCCGGCATTGACCAGTAGGGCACCGTCAGATCAGTCCATAAATTCGACGGGTGCGTTACCCGGAAGCGCCCATTTTCAGTCTCCGTCCAGTCTTTCGGCTCGCCATTGCTGTTCGTGTACGGCGCGACGACCTGACGTTTGAGCATCACCGCGTCGACATTAAAGTAATAATCGTCGCTAACAGTGAAAAACCAGATATCTTCCGAGCAGTTCTTCCAATTAGACTTCGCGCCGCGTCCCTTCTCACGTTCCCACGTGATCCGGTTCTGAGGAATGAAATATTTCTCTCCAACACGCTGTATTGCCGCAGAGCTTCGCCAGTCGCCGCAGATGTAAACCGATGCGGTTGGCTTCAGTAGCCTGACAGTTTGCGACAGCCATGAATCGAGCCATTCCGAGTAATCGTCAATCGACGTTTGCTTGAATTTGCGATCGTTGAAGCTCTTTGTGAGGTTGTAAGGCGGATCAGCAACCATCAGATCCACTGACTGATCCGGCAGCAACGGCAAGAGGTTAAAAACGTCCTGACAGAACAGTTTGTCTTGCACATTTTCAACATCAGCGGGCGCTTCGAGTTTTGCGAGTGAGGCCTGATAGCGGGCAAATTCAGAAGCGGAGAGCGTCATTGTCCGATTCAGCGGAGCCCGCGTTCCGTTACTGTTTGCCACCGCCACACTTTACCGCAGTTGGAAAAATTTCGTGAGATCATTGTCACCATGAGGTAATATGAACGGCGCTTTGCTATAATTCGTTTTCGCTTTCTTCTCTTACTCGCTGTAACAGCAGTGTTTACGAAGCGATTGTCTTCCCGATTTTCTGAGGAGATAGTCAGCTAACCAGTCTAAGTGTAGACGAGCTGCCGGCATAATGTCAGAAGACACGAAGCAACCAGGTTCTGAAGAACCCACATCGCCGGGCGTCTCAGATGCTGAGACGTCCGGCACGCCACCCCCTTCAGCAATTCCGTCCGCAGGAACGCTCGCCGGAGCCGACGCCGAAAAAGCTTCGATGGTCGAGCAGGCCAAAGCGCGTGTGGCTGCGGTGAAAGAGTCACTCGCTACGGACCAGGCTGCGCCGGGTGCACCGAAACCACCAGTCAAGAAAAAAGATGAAGGACCAAAGCCGACTGACGCCGCGGATCATCCGCTCGTCAAGAAACTGAAAGCGCAATTTGGGGACGGGGTTGGTGAAGCAGTTGAGTTCATCGGGCAGCTTTCTATAAATGTCGATAGCGCACGCGTTGTCGAGATCTGTGATTTTCTGAAAAGCGATGGCGATACGAGTTTCAACTACCTTTCGGATCTGACGTGCGTGCATTGGCCGCGCACCCCGGCGCCGTTTGAGATGGTCTACAACCTGTTTTCGATCGATGCGAATGAGCGCGTCAGACTGAAAGCAAGAGTTACAGAGAGTGTTGATAGTGTCACTGGTATCTGGCCTGCGGCGAACTGGCTCGAACGCGAAGTCTTCGACCTGTTTGGAGTGCGCTTCAACAACCATCCGGACCTGCGGCGACTACTCCTGCCGCCGGATTGGGAAGGATACCCGTTAAGAAAAGATTACCCGCTGGAGTTTGTTGAGAATGCGTGGACCGAGCGACACCTGCCCGAGATGACTGACGTCGAGAAGGAGCAGTTGCAGCAGCGGCGCGCGTATGGCCTCGAGATTCTTTCAGTGCCGCAGGAGCGATTGATGCGCGAGTTATTCATTGGCGGCAAGGAAGTAATGCCGAAAGATAAATGACGCCGAAAGAGATCGCGACACATTACGAGGCGAAGGTGTTCGACGCCCCTGAGGCGGCAGAGAGTGCGGGGTTTGTCTTGGAGGATAGCGCGGCGCCGCTCAATGTGTGGAACAAGGCGGGCGCTGCGACTGCGATCGTGTTGAAGCTGGCGGAGAGAAGAGACGCCGGCGAAGTTGAGGAGATTGGATTAGTGATTGAGCCCTTCCGTGTGACAGGGTGTTACAAGCCGAGTTCCGCCGCGGCGTCCGCGGCTTAACGAAAGCCTGAACGCGGATAAACGCGGATAAAGAACGGATTTAAATGCATCAGGTAGAAATCGCGACAACTCAGGAGACACTGCTCGACAGCCCCGAGATGGTGCTGAACATGGGCCCGCAGCACCCGTCGACGCACGGCGTGCTGCGCGTGGTTCTCAGGCTCGACGGCGAAACCGTTATCGACCTCGATTGCGATATCGGTTACCTCCATCGCGGCATGGAGAAGATCGCCGAGAACCGCATGTACACGCAGATCGCGCCCTACTGGGATCGTCTCGATTACATCGCCGCCGTCTCGAACGGCCTCGTCTGGGTGGAAACTGTCGAGCAGATGATGGGCCTCCCGGTTCCGCCGCGCGCGCATTACCTGCGCACGATTCTGACCGAGCTCAATCGCATCGCTTCGCACCTCCTTTGGCTCGCGACACACGCGCTCGACATCGGCGCCGTCACCGTGTTGCTTTGGGCGCTGCGCGAACGTGAAGAAATTCTGAAGATCTTCGAACGACAGTTTGGTGCGCGACTGACGTGTCACGCGTGGCGCGTCGGCGGCATGCCGAATGATGCTTATGACGACTTCAGCAAAGACGTCCGGCAGTTCGTCAACAACTTTCCGAAGCGACTCGACGAGTATGAAACCGTGCTTTCCGAGAATCGCATCTGGCTGAGTAGAACAGTCGGCATCGGCGTCATCTCTGCCGAGGATGCGATCGCGATCGGTTTGTCGGGTCCGGCGCTGCGTGGCTCCGGCGTCGCGTGGGACGTGCGCAAGTCGCGACCATACGCCGCCTATGCGGACATGGATTTCGACGTTCCGGTTGGTGAGAACGGCGACACTTATGATCGTTATCTGGTGCGACTCGAGGAGATGCGACAGTCGCGGCGGATCGTCGATCAGGCTTTGGAAAATCTTCCCGATGGGCCAGTCAATGCTAAGCTGCCGAAGATCGTGAAGCCGCCGGTAGGCGATTACTACCATTCGATCGAAGGGCCGAAGGGCGAGATCGGTTGTTATCTCGTTGCGGACGGCAGCGCGCACCCGTGGCGCGTGAGAGTGCGGCCGCCGTCATTTATTAATCTTCAGGCGCTGCGACAGATGTGCGTCGGCCATCTCGTGGCGGATGTGGTGGCGATTATCGGGACGTTGGATATCGTTTTAGGGGAGATCGATCGCTGAAAACTTTATCCACAGATTACACAGACATGCTTTTCTTCGCTCCAATCGATGTACTAAATGATCTCCTGCTGAAGCTGGGTCTCAGCCAGGAGGCGATTACGTTCTTCTTTTGGCCGCTGATACAGATCGGTCTGGTCGTCACGCTCGTTGCGCTCTGGGTCGCTTACGCGACGTATCTCGAGCGAAAGATCTCGGCGTTCATGCAGGCGCGACTTGGTCCAATGCGCGTCGGTCCATGGGGACTGCTCCAGCCAATCGCAGACGGACTTAAGCTGCTTACCAAAGAAGACTTCATCCCTGAAAAAGCCGATCGCTGGATCTTCTTCTTCGCCCCTTACATCGCCGTCGCCTCGGCGTTTATCGTCTTTTCAGTGATTCCGTTTGGACCTGACTGGGCCGTTATCGCCGACGTTAATATCGGACTGCTTCTGGTGCTCGCAGTGTCGAGCATCGGCGTGCTCGCGCTCATACTCGCGGGCTGGTCTTCAAACTCGAAATACGCGCTGCTGGGTGGACTCCGTTCGAGTGCGCAGATGGTTTCATACGAAGTGGCAATGGGACTCTCGCTCATCGGCGCCCTGATGTTTTCGCGCACGCTTTCACTTTCAGGCATCGTCGGGGCACAAGGAGCAGATTCAATCTGGTACGTCCTTTATCAACCCGCAGGCTTCCTGATCTTTTTGATCAGCGGCATCGCGGAGAACAATCGCGCGCCGTTCGATCTGCCTGAAGCGGAATCGGAGCTTGTCGCTGGGTTTCATACTGAATACTCAGGCATGCGCTGGTCGCTTTTCTTCATGGCTGAGTATGCGGCGATGGTCGTTGTCGCAGCCGTCGCTACCACCGTTTATCTCGGCGGCTGGTACTTCCCGTTTGTCCATCGACTCGAAGCCTCCGGATATCACAACCTGTTCGTGCTCGTCAGCGTCCTCGTCTTCCTGGTAAAGGCATCGCTCATTCTTTACTTCTACTTCTGGCTGCGCTGGACGTTGCCGCGTTTTCGCTACGATCAATTGATGGACATTGGTTGGAAGTGGCTCATCCCTTCGGCGCTGATCAATATCGTGCTGTCGGGGTTAGCAATCTTTCTCGTGCAGGCCCTTGACGGTTATCGAGGAATGAAGACGATCGAGGCTCTCGATCGCGGGTTGAACCTGACGGCCACCGGTAAAGGAATCATGATCGTCATCGGGATCCTGGGGCTGTTTGCGACCGCCGCGCTGCTCGCGCGCATCAACTGGCGCTCGCGAGATTTCAATCTCAAGATCCAACGCAGAGATATCAAGCTGATCAATGTGCCGAAAGGCAAACCCGCGGTGCAGCCGGGGAGTTAAATATGCCATTAGTAAAAACGCCAAAGCCGACGTTCGCTCAGAAGCTCAAACGCTTCTTCATGATCGACCTGATCAAAGGGCTCGGGCTGACGTTGAAATACAATCTCGGCGCGCTCACTGATAAAGACTCGGTGGCGGGCAAGGGAATCTACACCGAACAGTATCCGAAGGTTCGTCCTGACGTCGCGCCACGTTTTCACGGCGCGCCGCGTCTCAACATGGATCCGGAAACACACGACACGCTCTGCATCGCGTGCAATCTTTGCGCGATTGCCTGTCCTGAAGACTGCATCGACGTCATCCCGATGGACGTCGAGATCGTCGTGGCCGGCAAGCCGCGCCGCAAAAAAGTGCTCGACGAGTTTATCTTCGACACTTCGCGGTGCATGTTCTGTGCGTTGTGCCAGGAAGCTTGTCCGACCAGTTGTTTAGAGCTGACGCAGGACTTCGAGCTGGCCACGTACTCGCGCGCCGGGTTTGTCTGGAACCGCGAGATGCTCGAGCAGGGCCGCGAGACGGTGAAGTACACAAGCTAGTTTGGGCCACAAAAAGGCACAAAAAGCACAAAATGTTTTTTGCTGCCCACGTGGCTGAGTTCCATTCATTTTGTGCTTTTTGTGCCTTTTTGTGGCTATGACTCTTTCTGGTTACGAAGCACTCTTCTTCTGGATTTTTGGGTTGGCGGCGATCTTTGCGGGGTTGCTGACCGTGATGGCGCGCAATGCGGTGCATAGTGCGCTGTTTCTGATCTCGTCGCTCGTGTCAGTTGCCGCGTTGTTCATACTGGCAGGGGCCGAGTTCATCGCGGGCGTGCAGATACTCGTCTACGTCGGCGGCGTGATGGTCCTATTTCTATTCGTGATCATGCTCGTCAACGTCGGTGCCGAAGAGCGTGGCATTGAGGAGATCTTCAACAAGCAGAGACAAGTCACTGCGAGTTTGATTTTCTGCCTGCTTCTTGTGGGCGGAATGCTTTACTCCATCAACACAGGCTATCGCGGCTTACAGGCGCGCAATCCGGCGACGCCCGAGGCACTCGCGGCGAACGAGGCCCTCAGAGATCAGGCGCACCCGCCTTCAGCCACAGGCAGCAGCCGTATCACGAGAGATGCAGAAAGCCTGGGTAGCAGTCTTTATCGTTACGCGGCGCTGCCGTTCGAGATCGCGAGCGTGTTGCTGCTCGTGGCGATCATCGGATCGGTGATGCTGGCACGAACGCTTAAACAGGAAGCTTCGTCGGACGACGTCGATCCCGGGAACGCGGATGAACGCGGATTTTAAAGACGATTTATGCTTAGTTTCTTTAGCTTACTAATTCTACAGGAAGCTGACACTAGTCGCTTTGCCCTAATGAAGCAGGCGGCGGCGAATCCCGATCTGTCGAAGTTTCTGGTGATCGGCGCGCTGCTGTTCATCATCGGCGTGGCGGGTGTGCTCACGCGGCGAAACATCATCGTGATCTTCATGTCGATCGAGTTGATTCTCAACGCCGCGAACCTGAACTTCATCGCGTTTTCTCGCTATCTCTACGAGACCGGCAGCGTCAACGCGATCGCGGGGCAGATATTTGCGGTTTTTGTGATCGTTGTGGCCGCAGCCGAGGCGGCGATTGGCCTGGGTATCGTGATCGCGCTTTACCGGAACAAGGAAACGATCTGGGTAGATGAGATTGATTTGTTGAAGTGGTAATAAGTCTTATTTCAACTTCTTAAATGCAAAAATACATCTGGCTAGTTCCTCTGCTACCTTTAATCGGCGCCGCAATTAATGGTCTTCTGGGCCGGAAATTTCGTTTCTCCGAACAACTTATCGGAGGCATTGCCGTCGGCTCGGTTGCGCTCGCGTTTTTGATCAGCGTGGCCGCAGTCTATTCGTATGGATTCGGTGGCCATGCCGAGTGGCCCAGGCCTTATCTCACCAGCCAGGACGGCTTTAGCTTCAACTGGATTCCCGGCGGCGCAGTGAGCGTCAGTCATTCCGCCGAAGGCGCTGAGACGCCTGGTTACGCCTTGCTCAACATCGAGTGGAGCTATCAGCTCGATCCACTCTCGTCGATCTTCATGCTGATCGTCACCGGCGTCGGCCTGTGCATCTTCGTTTTCGCGACCGGCTACATGCACGGCGAAACCGGCTTCTATCGCTTCTTCGCTTACATGGGCCTCTTCATGTTCGCGATGCTCGTGCTCGTGATGGGCTCAAACTTCCTGATGATGTTTGTCGGCTGGGAAGGCGTGGGTCTCTGCTCTTATTTGCTGATCGGCTACTACTTCGATCGACAGGAAGCCGCCAACGCTTCGCGCAAAGCATTCATTACGAATCGCGTCGGCGACTTCGGCTTCGCACTCGCAATCTTCGGCATCATCGCCACGTTTGGCAGCGCACAATACACAGAGGTTTTTGAGCAGGCGAAAGCCTACCCCATCGAACTGCTCGGTCACTGGGGCATTCTCTCCTGGATTGCGCTCGGGCTCTTTGTCGGCGCTTG
>DATHTI010000308.1:0-11829 GCA_035463335.1 Pyrinomonadaceae bacterium
CGTGGGTCGGCGAGTCGATGATCTATCGCACGTTGGGAATGATCGAGGAACGTCTGAACACGGTCGATCCGAAGGACATGGACGCGCGATTGCGCGCGATTGAGGAATACGCCGCGGAGTGTTCGATCATCAAGGTCGCGCTTTCCGAGTACTGCGATTTCGTTGTCGACGAGATGGTCCAGATCTACGGCGGTTACGGCTACTCGGCTGACTATCCGGCGGAGCGTGCGTATCGCGATTCGCGTATCAACCGCATCTTCGAAGGCACGAACGAGATCAATCGCATGTTGATTCCGGGTCGCCTGATGAAGAGTGCGCTGAGCGGCAACCTGGCGCTGCTTCCGGCGGCGCAGGCGTTAATGGATGAGGTGCTGTCGCCGCAGATGGCAGGTTTTGATGACGACGATTCGTTACTCGCCGTCGAACAGAAGCTCACGACAAACGCGAAGAAAGTCGCGCTCATGACGCTTGGCACCGCGGCGCAGAAGTACATGATGAAGCTCGCGGACCAGCAGGAGATCCTGATGGGAATTGCTGACATCATCATGGACACGTACGCGATGGAAACGGCGATCCTGCGCGCGCGCAAGCTGGCCGCATCGCAGGGCGAGAACGCTGCCGAGCGTTACCTCGATATGACACGCGTGTTCTGTAACGACGCCGTCGAACGCATTGAGGCGAAGGCGAAGAACACGCTGGCGGGCATGTCGGAAGGTGATGAGCTGCGGACACTGTTGGCCGCGCTGCGACGGTTCACGAAGTTGCAGCCGATGAACACGATCGCCGCCCGTCAACGCATCGCCGGGGATCTCATCGCGGCTAACAAGTGGATCTATTAAAACGGCCACGGATAGACGCGGAAAATGCGGATCATTCCGATATCTTTACCGACGCCGTTCTACATTGGTCCAGTAAACGTCTATGTGATCGCTGAAGATCCGTTGACGATTATCGACACTGGACCAAAGACGAAGGAAACGATCGAGGCGTTGCGCGCGGGCCTGCGCAAAGCCGGTTTCCTCGTTTCCGATCTGCGTCGCATCGTACTCACTCACGCTCACGAAGATCACTGCGGCCTCGCCCGCTCGCTGCGCGACGAAGCAAAGAACGCAGAAGTTTTTGTTCACAACTGGGAGACGGGCCATCGTCACAGTCGTCTTGAATACGAAGAGCATCGCACGTTGCTCGTGCGCGCCGGTGTTCCCGAGGGCGAGATCGAGCGAATGCGCGGGCTTTATGAGTACATGCGCCGCTACGCAGATTCGTTTGGTGACGACGAATACACATCGTTATGGGACGAGGGTGAGCTCGAGTTTGAGTCTGGTAGCCTGCGCATTTTGCACACGCCCGGTCACACGCCAGGCTCGTGCTCGTTTTTGCGCGAAGCTGATCGCACGATCATCGCCGGCGATTGCGTGTTGAAACGAATTACGCCGAATCCGGTGCTGTCGCCGGATCCGATCGATCCTTCGCGGCGCTTTCCGTCGCTCGCGGAATACCTGGTTAGTTTGGCGCGTTTGCGATCGTTCTCACCGACCCTCGTCTACGGCGGGCATGGCGAGCCCATCCGCGACTACGAAGAACTCTTCCATCGTTACTTCCGCGCGTTTCAGGACCGGCAGGCGCAGGTTATCGGGCTCGTTCCGAAGAATGGCATGACAGCGTGGGACGTTGCGCTCAAGATGTTTCCACAGGCTGATGATGTGCACCGGTTTTTGTCAGTCTCCGAAGCAGTCGCCCACCTAGACCTCGCCCATTCAGAAGGGAAGATCGGTCTCGAGATTAAAGATCAGGCCGAAGTTTACAAGCCACTTTCTTAACCACGGATAACGCGGATCTCTAAGACAAATTTTTTTGGAACCAGGATTTCACTTGCGCGTGTACGGCGTAAACTCTTCCGGAGGAAACTCGCATGAAAGCTAAATTTTCTCTTAGTCTCCTGGCCGGTATTATTTTGGCCGCGGGTATCGTAGTTGCCCAGCAACCCGCGCTGCCTCCTTCCCCGCCCGACGAACCATCGGATCAATCGTTCTCAATTTTGATTGACGGTGGCGGCTTCCTTGGCATTTATGCGGAAAACATCAGCCGCGAAAACATGGGCCGCTATCGCATGAACCAGGTGCGCGGCGTCGGCGTCACGCAAGTGATTAAAGACAGTCCGGCCGAGAAAGCCGGACTGCGCAAAGACGACGTGATTCTGCGCATCGACGGCGAGAACGTCACGAGCGTTCGTAAGCTCAACCGACTGGTTTCGGAGCTCGCGCCCGATCAGAGTGTGAGAGTGAGTTTTAGTCGTGGTGGCTCGGAACAGGAAGTAACTGCAACAGTTGGCAAACGCAACAACCAGAGCTTTGCTGGTGACCTTTTCCGCGGTGAACCGAGGGTGTGGAAGTTTGAAGGTCCGGATATGAAGTCCTTCAAATGGGACGGTCCATTCAACCGGGGCGACTTGTTTGACCACGGTGGAAATTTCTCGTTTGCTTTTGGCAATAGTCGAAGGATCGGTGTGAGCACGATGGCTCTCACGAAACAGCTCGCCGATTACTTTGGCATCACCGGTGGCAAAGGCGTGTTGGTAACGGCAGTCACTGACGATGGACCAGCGGCGAAGGCGGGTGTGAAAGCCGGCGACGTGATCACAGCAATCGATGGTGAAGCAGTCGATTCGTCCGGCGACATCTCGCGAGTGATCAATAACAAGAAAGAGGGCGACGTTACGCTCACGATCATTCGCAACAAGTCGCAGCAAACGATTCGTGTGACACCGCGTGAAGGTGGTGGTCTCGCGCCCATGGTTGACCGCTCGCAGATTGGGCGGCGAATCGTGATCCCGCGGATCGATTTTCCCAATATAGATATTGCAATGCCGAGGGTGACGATTCCGTCGATCAACATCAACATACCGCGCGTGCGCGTAACGCGGCCACGTATGCGGAGCGTGAACGGCCCCATCTAGCTGAATTCAACAATTTGTATCCACAGATTACGCAGATTCAACCTGTGTGATCTGTGGATACTTGCGTCAAACGTGTTGGTTATGTGATGATCGCGAGCGATGGAAACAGTCATAAAAAGTCCTGATCTTTTGAGGAGTGCATAAAGAGTGAAAGCGGAATTGCAGAAGTTAATCGCTTTGCAGAATCTTGATACGACTATACGGAAACTAGATAAAGACCAACAAGCGACACCCGAAAGGCGCGCCGAGATCGAGAGAGAGTTCGATCAGCGCGCCTTTGAAATTAGGGCCCTCGAAACCCGTCGCGACGAAGCTAAACACACTCGCGCCCGTCTCGAAAATGAAGTCGTCGAACAAAGGGGCCGCGCCGAACGAGCCGAGCGAAACCTGATGTCGTCGAAGAAGCAGGATGAATACACCGCCGCCATTCGTGAGGCAGACGCAGCGCGCAAACAGATCTCGGCCCTCGAAACACAAATCCTCGAACAACTCGAACAACTCGAACAGGCAGAAGCAGCTTTGAAGGAACGTGCAGACGAGATCGCCAGCATGAATTCTGATCGCGAGGCAAAGCTAAAGGCGTTCGACGAAGAGACCGGAACGATTAGTGAGCGATTGGCGGCGGCGCGCAAAGAGCGCGAAGAAGTGTTTGCCAGCCTGCCGAAGCCGATGAGTGCTCTCTATTCGCGAATCGGCGCACGCATCCGCGATGGTGTTGCAGTTGCGGAAGCGCGTAATCGTTCGTGTAGTGCGTGTTTCATGTCGCTGAGACCACAGGTGATGGCTGAAGTTCGGCGTGGAGAAGAGATCATCACGTGTGATAACTGTGGTCGCATCCTTTACGTCGCACCGGCGGAACCAGTTAAAGCGGACGCAGCCGCGAGTCAACCAAACGTAGCCATAAGTTAACGCCAGTCTTAGACAGGATTTCAGAATTAACAGGATAATCTTGTAAATTCTGTTAATCCTGAAATCCTGTCTAAGGCTTTACAAGGGGGTAATCACATTGCGGGTTCTGGTAACGGGCGGCGCGGGGTACATCGGCAGTGTCGTCACAGAAGAATTAATAAACGATGGCCACGAAGTTGTGATCTATGACAATCTCTCTAAAGGTCATCCGGGCGCCGTTGTTGAAGGCGCCCATTTTGTTGAAGGCGATCTGTTCGAAGCAGACAAACTGCGCCAGACGCTGAACGAGAATCGCACTGACGCTGTCATTCACATGGCGGCATCGTCGCTTGTCGGTGAGTCGGTCGAGAAGCCCGCAAAGTATTATCAAAACAACGTCGTCGCGGGATTGGTTTTACTCGACGCGATGCGCGATTGCGGTGTTAGTCGCATCGTCTTTTCATCAACGGCGGCGACGTATGGTGAGCCTGAGGCGCAGCCGATCTTCGAATCCGCGCCCACCAATCCCACCAATACTTACGGCGAAACAAAACTCGCATTCGAACGCGCGATGCACTGGTATGAGAGGGCGCACGGGCTGCGGTATGCATCGTTACGTTATTTCAATGCTGCTGGCGCGAGTGAGAAGTGTGGTGAGGATCACGATCCGGAGACGCACATCATTCCGATCACGTTGCAGGCTGCAGCAGGAAAACGCGCGCACGTCGAGATCTTTGGTGATGACTATCCGACGTCTGACGGCACGTGCATTCGCGACTATATTCACGTGATCGATCTGGCGCGCGCGCACATTCTTGCGCTCGACGTGCTGAGCGAGCGCAGCGCGATCTACAACCTCGGTTGTGGTGGTGATGGCTATAGCGTGCGTGATGTGATCGAGACGGCGCGGCGCGTTACCGGGAAAGACATTCCGGTGCGAATGGGACCACGGCGCGCGGGTGATCCGGCCGTGTTGATTGCGAGCTCTGACAAGATCAAGAGTGAGCTTGGGTGGCAGCCGCGGTTTCAGGATCTGGGGTTGATTATCGAGTCTGCGTGGAAGTGGATGCAGGCGCATCCCGACGGGTATCTTTAACCACAGATTTTATCTGCGGCCTAACATATCGAAGTCAAATTTAATGTCATCGTCCACGCGCACCATGCCGTGAAATGCTGAGGTCGCCTTCACCTTGTAATCGTCGCGATCGATGCTGAATTTCCCGACCGCACGCAACGTGCCTCCCTTAAGCGTCACAGTTGCCGGGATCGTGATCGGGCGCGTGACGCCATGCAGCGTCAGGTTGCCGTTGATCTTTACGTCGTAGCGATCCCCGCCCAACCTTTTCGCCGTCACGTTCGTGCTCTGAAAAGTGATGTCCGGATACTGGTCCGGATGCAACACGATGTCTTTCAGCTCTTTGTTGATGATTTGCTTCTGCGGCTCAGTGAAGTCAGCGCCGGTCTCGTGCAGCGACGCCGCCTTTACAACGAGTCGCAGCGACGCCGGAGTGATCGTCTCAGGCGTAAGCTCGACTTGCCCGCTGAAGTCACTTGCTGCAAGGTGATGGCTATGCCCTTTGAACCAGAGCAGGCCGCTGCGGTTTGCGTGGGCCATGAACTTGCTCTGGCCGGGATCGAGATTATAAGTTACCGTTGCAGGCGCGCTGGCTAGTGAAACAGTGCTGATAAGAACGGCCAGTATGAGGGCAATAATTACTACTCGCATGGCTTTAATCTAACATGCCGAAGGAAGAAGTAAAACGAACGAAGCAAAAGCAGGGCACGGTCGTTACGGTCGAAGAATTTCTGAGCCTGGAGCGGCCCAAAGGCGACCTGATCATAAAGGCGGGCCGCGAGCAGGTCGCAGTTACGAGCCTGGATCGTATTTACTGGCCCGACGAGAAACTCACGAAATACGATCTGCTCAGTTACTACCTGAAAGTCGCGGATTACATCATGCCCTACTTGCAGGATCGACCCGCGATCCTCCAGCGCTATCCGCGTGGCATCAAGGCGCCGATGTTCTTCCAGCAGGACCTCGACAGCGCGCCTGAATTCATCAAGACCGCGCGACTCATCAATCAGGAAGGCCGCGAGCTCGACTACGGCGTTTATTCAACGATCGCCTCGGTGCTTCACTTCGTCACGCTCGGCACGATCGAACAGCATCCGTGGCACTCGACGATCAAGCGACTCGACAAGCCTGACTATATCGCCATAGATCTCGATCCGAAGAAGGCGCCGTGGGAGAACGTGTTGCAGGTTGCGCTGGTGGTGAAGGAAGTGGCGGATGAGATCAGGTTGAATGCATTTCCGAAAACTTCCGGATCGTCCGGCATTCATATCTACGTGCCGCTTAAGCCCGCGAACGAGTATGACAAGGTGGCGGAGTTTGCGCGACTCTTCGCGAGTGAGGTCGCGCGGCGCGCGCCGAAGATTGCGACAGTTGAGAGAACGATAGCGAAGCGAAAAAGCACGCAGGTTTATGTTGACTGGATGCAGAACGCACGCGGCAAGAGCTTAGCAGCCGTGTTCACTGCACGTGCGAAGCCGAAGGCGACGGTGTCGATGCCGCTGACGTGGCAACATATCTCGAAGGGCATAAAGATCGACGATTTCACGATCACAAACGTCCCCGAGCTGTTGAAGAAAAAGGGCGACGCCTGGAAAGACTTCTTCGCGTCGCGCCAGTCGCTGAAGTTTTGAACCGCGGGATAGACGGATATTTTCTTGATCAGCGCAGATCTGTGGCTTATAATGCCGAACGCGTCATGAGCCAGAGCCTTTATCGCTACTATTATTATTACGGCCCGCTCTCCGGTGGGAGGGACGGTCAGGCGATGGGCTGTCGGCGTGCATTGACGATGTAGCACAAAAGACAGGTTTCTAGAACCGGCCATCAATCCCAAGGGATTGGTGGCCGTTTTTTTTATTTTTTCGAGGTGAACGAAAGTGATTACAGCAACTGAACCCACAACCCTCTTACGCGACCACGTCGACATCGCCCTGGTGCATCTCGACCCCGATCATCCAGGCTTTCGCGACCAGGAATACCGCGCCCGCCGCAATGCCATTGCCGAGATTGCGATGACTTATCAGCCCGGCTCACCCATTCCGGCCGCGCCTTATACCGAGCTCGAACACGGGGTATGGAAGACGATCTGGCAGGCGCTCGGTCCCGCCCACCGCGAGCATGCCTGCGCCGAATATCTGTATTGTGTCGATCGTCTGGCGTTTGACGAGAATCGCATTCCGCAGCTCGATGAAGTGAGCCAGAAAGTCGAAGCGATCAGCGGCTTCCGGCTCGAGCCGGTCGCGGGTCTGGTTCAGCCGCGCATTTTTCTCGAGTCGCTGGCGCGCGGCGTCTTTCTTTCGACGCAGTACATTCGTCATCACTCGACACCGTTGTACACGCCCGAGCCCGACGTGGCCCACGAGATCATCGGGCACGCCGTGACGCTCGCCAGCACGCGTCTCGCGGAGCTCAACCGGCTCTTTGGCGAGGCCGTGGCGCGCACTGAAGATCCGAGCGAGCTCGATCGGCTGGCGCGTGTGTACTGGTTCACGATCGAGTTTGGCGTGTTGCGTGAGGATGGTCGGGTTAAGGCTTATGGGACGGGACTGTTGTCGTCCGCCGGTGAGCTGGCGGAGATGCACAAGGCTGAGCTGCGACCGCTGGATATCGATGTGGCAGCGAACCACGTCTACGATCCGACGCACTACCAGTCGGTCCTGTTTTGTGCTGATTCGTTTGACGAGATGTACGAGACACTCAGGGAATTTCTCGTTCGTTGGTGATGAGTTCAGAGTTCAAGCTTTAGCTTGCTAGCGTGAATCCGAACGAGCAGCCTAAAGGCTGAACTCTAAACTCGCTTTGTGTTTTCGGATGGGCCTTGTTGTTTTTGGATTTTAAGGCCAATTGAAAATGCGATTTCCTTAGGAAATTTCATTATCAAAAGTCCATTCGCACGGCACTCTCATTGCTAAGGAGGTTTTCTCCTTCCTACAACTGCCCACAATCTGGAGGTACTATGCTAAGCAAAAGAATTGCTATCTTCTTGATGCTCGTAGCCGCTCTCTTTGCGACTTCCTCAGCATTGGGCCAATCAACCGCCACAATCCAGGGCACCGTCACCGACTCCAAAGGCGCCGTGCTGCCGAACGCCACCGTCGTCGTCAGAAACAGAAACACCTCGACTGAACGAACCACCCAAACCGACAGCGCCGGTATCTACCAGGTGGCCGCCTTACCCGTGGGCCTCTACACCGTCGAGGTAAGGGTTCAGGGATTCAAAACACAGGTCGCGGACCAGGTGACTCTCGAGGTCGCCAAAACCGTGGTCCAGAACTTTCAAATGGACGTCGGCGCGATCTCGGAACAAGTGCTAGTCTCATCAGACCTGCCGGTGATCGAGACTGCCACCACCTCAGTCGGAACAGTAATCAACCAGCGCACAGTGCAGGAGATTCCACTAAACGGCCGTCACTTCGTGGATCTCGGACTATTGATCCCCGGTTCCGTGACGCCGCCGCAAAACGGCTTCCTGACTGCCCCACTTCGCGGTCAGGGCTCGTTTGCCATTAACACCGCGGGAAATCGCGAAGACACAGTTAACTTCATGATTAACGGCATCAATCTCAACGACATGGTCCAGAACCAGATCACGTTCCAGCCGTCAATCAACACGGTTCAGGAGTTTAAGGCTGACAATTCAACGTTCAGTGCCGAGTATGGCCGCAACTCCGGCGCGGTCGTGAACATTGCCACGCGCTCGGGCACGAACGACTACCACGGCGAGCTTTTCGAGTTTCTGCGCAACGACATTTTCGACGCGCGCAATTTCTTCGAGCGCACTTCGCAACCAGCCCCGTTCAAACGAAACCAGTTTGGATTCAATCTTGGCGGACCTTTGAACCTGCCGCATTTTGGTGAAGGCGGCCCGTTTTTTGGCTACAAAGGTCTCAACAAAACGTTTTTCTTCTTCAGTTATGAAGGCTTGCGCCAGCGACAGGGCCTGACGATTTCCGGTGTGACTGTTCCCACCCTGGCGCAGCGCGCGGCGGTGACGAACGACGTCATAAAGAGGCTCCTGCCGTTGATTCCATTACCAAACGTGGGCACAAACGGGTTCGCTGGTTCAGCTACGGCTCCGGTGAATATCGATCAAGGAACGCTCGACGTAAATCATAATATCGGCGTTAACGATCGCTTGCATGTTTACTACGCGCTTCAACGCGATGAGCGCGGCGAGCCGACGCTCCAGGGAAACTCAGTCCCGGGTTTTGGCGACACGCGGCAATCGCGCCGGCAGATATTCACGCTCAACGAAACACACACCTTCGGCCCCGCACTCGTCAACGAAGCGCGGTTTGGTTTCAACCGGATCCACATCTCCTTCACGCCGAACGCCCAACTGAATCCGCTCGATTTCGGCATCCAGAACGGCGTTACGGAAGCGATCGGATTACCGCAGATGGCGGTTGGCGGAACGGGCTTGAATTTCGGTGGACCAGCCGGATTCCCGCAAGGCCGCTCAGATACGACTTACGTTGTTTCCGACACGCTGAGCTACCTGCGCGGTAATCACTCCTTCAGGTTCGGTGGTGAATGGCGGCGCTTTTACAACAACAACACCGCCAAAGACACCGGAAACTTCGCGTTCGCAAACATGGCGGCGTTTCTCGCCGGCACTGCAAATACATTCACCGTCACTCTCGGCGACGTTTCTTCGGCGATCGCACAGGGCGCGCTCGGCTTCTTCGTTCAGGACAACTACAAGGCGCGTCCCAATCTCACGTTTGAGCTGGGTTTCCGTTATGACTGGTTGATGTCGCCCACCGAACGGTTTGATCGGTTCGTCGACTATGTACCGGAAATAAATTCACTCGTGCGGGTGAATAACGGCATCGCCCCGGTTTATCACACCAACTCGAAAAACTTTCAACCGCGCGTCGGTTTTGCGTGGGATCCATTCAAGGACGGAAAGACTTCGATTCGCGGCGCATATGCGATTCTGGCCGATCAGCCAGTTACGAATCTCGTGACCGGCAACGCGGCGAACCCGCCATTCGCGACTGCCGTGGCGTTGCCGGCGAATTCGACTACGCAACTCTCCAACGCTAGCTGTCAGGTCGGCTGTAATGCGGTTCCAGGTGCCACCATTTCACCCAGTTCTTCTGACCCGGAATTCGATAACGCTTACATTCAATCATGGAACCTGAATGTGCAGCGCGAAGTCAGACAAGGGTTAGCAGTAACAGTGGGCTACTACGGATCGAAGGGCACGCACCTGCGGCTCACTCGAAACCTGAATCAGACATTTCTGAATGCCGCGCTCAATCCGGTACGTCCGTTTCCGACGTTGTCGCCAAACAGCCCAATTGCGCCGGGAGTGCCGCTTTTGAACATCACCTTCCGTGAAGGCACGGGCAACTCGAACTACAACGCTCTTTGGGTCACCGCAAACAAGCGAATGGGCAAAGGGCTTCAGTTCAATGCCTCGTACACCTTCTCGAAGTCGATCGATTACAACTCGCAAAGCTCACAGGGCGTGACCGTGCAAGACAGTTTCAACCTGCGCGGCGACCGCGGCTTGTCAGACTTCGATGTGCGTCATCGATTTGTGATCAGCGGGTTGTATGAGCTGCCGTTCAAAGGTAATCAATTCAAAGAGGGATGGCAGCTTTCGTTCATCGAGCAATCGCAGACCGGAAATCCGGTGACGCTGTTGGCAGGTAATGCGGGCGCGTTGCCCGGAATACTCGCGGCGAATGCAAACTCGTTGACGGGTCTGGCCACGCTTCGTCCTGACATTGCCGGTCCAATCACGATCGATCCGCAGCCCGCGGCGACTGGCATCGGTGTGCAATGGTTTCCAAACCTCGTTTGCGATCCGCGGCCGGGAGGTAGTTGTCCGTCCGGTGCGACCGTGATTTTACCGGTCGCTGCGGTTGGCAACAGGACCATTTATCACTTCGGCAGCATGGGACGAAACGTGATCATTGGACCAAGCTTCCACAACACGGATATATCGCTGATCAAGCGCACGAAGCTGACTGAACGGCAGATGATTGAATTCCGCTGGGAAGTCTTTGACGTGTTCAATCACGCGAACTTCGGACAACCGGGACGCGTTGCGCAGGTTGGCAGTACCGCCTTTGGCGTTATCACCAACACGCGCTTCCCGACAGGCGATTCCGGATCTTCGAGGCAGATGCAGTTTGCTTTGAAGTACAAATTCTGAGGAAAACATTAACCACGGATTACACGGATCTGTGTAATCCGTGGTTAAGCACCTCTTCGATTTGCATAAGCAGGGAGTCCAGGTCATTCGTGACGTGTATGTGAATGCCCGCGAGTTGATATATTGGCAGGCGGCGTTCGTAAAGTGTCTGGGCCTGTTCACGGGTCCTTCCTAGCGGACGATCTTCCTCTGACGCAGCGATTCTTTCCCAGCAGATTTCGAACGGTGTGTCTAGCCAGATAGTGGTGCAATTGTACTGATCGATCAGATCGCGGTTTACTTCCTCGATCCAGGCGCCGCCGCCGAGTGCGATCACACCGGCCTCACCACTCTGCAACAACTCGCGCAGTGCGTTCGACTCGATCTCGCGAAATGCAGGCTCGCCGTCTTCCGTGATGAGTTGGGCCGGACTGCGGCCAGCGCGTGCAGCGATCCACTCATCAAGGTCAACCATCGCAATGTTGCGCCTCGAGGCCAGCTCCTGAGCTACTTTGCTCTTGCCGCAACCCATGAAACCGGTGATGACGATTGGTCTCGGTCGTTTCATCGCTTCGCAAGTGATTCGAGGAGTGTGAAAAACTCCGGAAACGAGATCGCAACGCATTCTGCGTCCGCAATCTCCGTCTCGCCTTCGGCAATCAGGGCTGCGACTGAGAAAGCCATCGCGATGCGATGATCGTCGTGTGAATCGATAAGCGCGCCGCGGAGTTGCGCTGGCCCGGAGACGGCGAGACCGTCGTC
>DATHTI010000309.1:0-4111 GCA_035463335.1 Pyrinomonadaceae bacterium
TTCAAGATCTGCCGCGCTTCATCACGTTTGCCGGTCGCGGCGAGCACATGCGCGCGTTTTGCATGCGTAGTCGGCGTGTCGCCGGCGAAGCTTCGCTCCTGTTCGAAGGCCGCCATCGCCTCGTTGTGCATGCCTTTCAGCTCGTACGCCCAACGGAGAATCGTGTGGGCGGCGACTGCCCCCGGATCGAGCTCCAACGCCTTTCGCGCCTGGGCCACTGCCTCAGCAAACTTGCCCGCGAGAAACAGTACATTCGCGACCGCCGTTGCAATCACTGCTGATTGCGGCGAGATCTGTCGCGCCCGCTCGATCTCTGCGTAAGCCTCGTCGTGGCGTCCCATCGCTGACAGGCTGTAAGCGTACCAGCGGTGGGCCACCTGGTTACTCGGCTTCAGTTGAATCGCTTTGCGCAGCTCACGCTCAGCGTCAATCCAATCACGATCGTAGTGGAGTCGCACAAAACCGAGTGACGCATGGGCTTCAGGCAGGTTCGGATCGGCCTCAACCGCACGCAGAGCGGATTCCTTGGCGCGCTCCCACGCGCCCGCCGGCGGCGGCTCGACGTACCAGTTCATGAGTGCATAGCAGTCGGCCAGCTCGGCGTGCGCGATAGCAAATTCGGGATCGATCTCGACCGCGCGCTCGAACCGCTCGATTGCCTGCCGCAGTCCTTCGGCTGTTCTGCGCGTCGAGTAGTAACGTCCGGCCGTGTAGAGCTGGCGCGCTTCTTCGTTCTCGCCGGCCTGCGTGTCAGGCGCGGGCATCAAAATCTGCGTGGTTATCGGCGCGATGTACGACGCGGGCTTTCTTCGCTTCTCTTTGGCTACAGCAGTCTTCTTCGCCGCCTTGCGATAAATCGCGGGATGCCGCAGATCGCGAAGAATGCCTTCGAAGATCGGATCGCCACGCAACGGATCAAACTGCGGCTCGACGCCTAACCAAACCACCCATGCATCCCTGATCGCATACGCATCCTGGAGCAACTCCAGTGCCCGTTCGCGTTCGCCGAGATGCAGGTGAATCAACGACAGTTGATAAGGCGAGATGTAACCGTGCACCGAGAGCTGGGCCAGGCGTTCCAACGCTGCGCGTGCATCTTTCTCTCTTCCGGCGGCTGCGTACGCGGCGCCGAGTGCCGCGATGTAGAACACTCCGCCACCAGAAAGATCCAAAGCTTTCTCCGCGGCTTTGACGGCGTCATTGACGTCGCCTGTATGCCTTAGCGTCCACGATTGGGTAACCAGGCCGTAGGGAAATTCCGGCACTGCCTCGAGCATGCTCTTGTAAGTCGCAATCGACTCGTCAAAGCGACGCGCCTGGTAGTAACTCCACGCCACCGCCTGAAGCACACTCGGCGAGATGGGATCGAGCTCGCGGGTACGTAAAATTCGCTCGATTGCTTCGTCGAAACGTCCTTCCATCAGCAGGTGGAAGGCGTACCAGTGATGGCCCGTCGCGTAGTTCGGGTTGATCTCGACCGCGCGTCGATGCTGGCCTTCGGCGACGGCCCAATCGAAGTCGTGACAAACGGTCGCGAAGCCGAGGGCGCTGTATGCTTCGGCGGAAGTCGAATCGAGCTCGACGGCTTTGGCTGCGTTTTGTTTAGCGGCGGCGGAGGTCTCGGCGAACGGGCGAATGCCGAAGACGCCGAGCCAGTTGTAGTAATCGGCGATGCCTGTGTAAGCGAGCGCGTAATCCGGATCGAGCTTGATGGCTTTCTTGTAACTCTCGAGTGCTTTTGCCAGACCGACTTCGGTGTAAGAGCTCCAGTAATAACGACCGCGCAGGTAAGCTTCGAAAGCTTCGGAACTGTCAGTGCCGCGTTTGGACAACTGGCGTTTCTCGTCCCCCGTGAGCTGTGGCAACAACGCTGACGCGACTTTTTCCGAAATCGAATCTTCGATCTGAAGAACGTCTATCGACTCTTCGTCAAACTGTTCGGCCCAATGCGTTTGACCATCGCTGATGCTCAGCAGTTGAGCCGTCACGCGAATGCGATTGCCGACGCGACGCAGGCTGCCATCGATCACGTAGTCGATACCGAGATCGCGTCCGGCGAGCAAAGGATCGATAGCGGCGCCGTGATAACGCAACACGCTGCTGGTTGGTCGCACGACGAGACGCTGAACGTTGCTGAGTCGTGTGATCAGCGCGTCAGTAAGTCCGATACCGAGATACTCGTCACCGGTGTTTTCTCCGGGGGGACTCAGAATGCGGAAGGGAAGTACGGCGATCGATTCCTGATCGTCGCGCAACTGGCCCGCGATCGTGGGGAGCGCAGCCAGACGATGGTCCAACCTGCGCAACAGATCGTTGAAACGCGGGTGGCCGTGTAGCGGATCGAGCTCCGGATCGACGCCCATCCACAGCACTTTTGCGTCGCCTGTCTCGTAAGCTCGCTCGAGTAGATCGAGTGCTTCTTCCGGCCGATCGAGCTGGCACGTCACGAGCGCGAGATGATAGGGCGAAACGTAACGACGCTCGGCGAGCAGGTGCATGTCATTCAGCACGGCCTGCGCCTTTTCACGATCGCCGGCGGCGGCGTAGGCGCTACCGAGACGTCCGAGCGTCTGCGAAGCTTTACCCATCAACTCCACGCATTGCTCAGCCGCCTGGATCGCTTCGGCGTGACGACTCAAACGACTCAGCACGAAGCTCGAGCCGTAAAGCATCATCAAATTGCGCGGCTCGTTTTCGAGCGTCGCGCTCGCAAATCGATAAGCCTCGTCAAAACGACGCGCGTGATACGAACACCAGACCACTGCAAAGCGAGAGATAATTGCGAGCGGATCGAGATCGCGGCCGGTGTGCGCTTCACGCAGTGCCTCACTAAATCGTCCCTCCATCGCGAGCTGCAACGCATACCAGACACGGGCCGGCGCGTAGTTCGGATCGAGCTCAATCGCGCGCACCAGGTGATGCTCCGCACTGCTCCAGGCGAAGTCGCGGCAGATGATCGCCTGCCCGAGCGCTACGTGACCTTCAGCGAGATTCGGATCGAGATTAACTGCTGTCGAAGCCGCTTCATAAGCCGCAGCGGAACACTCGGCAAACGGCATTACGGTAAACACGCCGAGCCAGTTGTGATAGTTGGCGACGCCGGCATACGCGAGCGCGTACTTCGGATCGAGAGCGATGGCCTGCTGGTAACAGACGATCGCGCGCGCGAAACCGTCTTCAGTAAACGTGTTCCAGTAAAAACGTCCGCGCAGGTAAGCTTCGTGTGCCTGCGGATTGTCGGTGCCGCGCTTGGCGAGACGCAGGCGCTGGTCCACCGTCAGGTGCGGGACGATCGCTTCCGCAACATGCGAAGAGATCACGTCTTCGAGGTTCAGAACGTCTGTAAACTGCTCGTCAAACTGTCCGGCCCACGCGGTCGTCTCGTCGCGAACATTGAGCAACTGGATCGTGACGCGAATTCGTTCCGCTGTGCGCCTGATTCTGCCGTCCAACACAAACTCGACGCCCAGCTCGCGGCCGGCGCGCAGCGGATCGGAATCAGCACCGTAACGAAGCACGCTGCTCGTTGGTCTAACTGCAAAACTGCGAATCGCGCTGAGACGCGTGATGAGCGCATCGGCAAGACCGGTGCCGAGATAGTCTGGACCAGGGTCAGGCTGGTTGATGTCGAGGATCTTCATCGGCAACACGGCCAGAGAGTTTTCCGTCGCATCTGTTCTGAGTGAGCCGCTCCCGCGCGGTGGGTCAGGCAAGTCGAGGATGGGACGGCCTTCCAGATAGCGCGTGATGTCGTCGCGCAAGTCGGCCGCGGTCTGGTAGCGCCACTCGGGTTCCTTGCGCAGCGCCTGCATCACGATGTTGTCGAGATCGCCGGAGAGCGCACGGCGCAGCGATTCGAGCGTCGTGCCACGCGAACTGTAAAGACGATTGAGCGTGGATGTGTCGTCGCCGGAATTAAGACTCGGCAACAAATCTTCCGTGCGCGTGATGATGATGCTTGGCGGCGCCGGCGCTTCTTCGCAAATCACACGTGCGATCTCATGCGGCGCGCGATTAACGAGACGATAAGGCCGGTGACCAGTCACTAACTCATACAACAACACACCGAGCGAATAGACGTCAGTGGTTGGCGTGGTCGGCGCGCCCTGTA
>DATHTI010000310.1:0-2658 GCA_035463335.1 Pyrinomonadaceae bacterium
GAAGCATCGTGAGGTTGCTCCTAAACTTAAATTTAGCTGCGCATTCTACACATCAACGAAAAAATTTCAAGCAGAATCTATTGGTGGTATGCTCACGCCGAGAAAAATCAAATGAGAATACTCGTGAGTGGTTCACATGGACTCGTCGGCAAGGCACTCATCAGATCGCTGACGTCTGATGGTCACGAAATCGTTCGTCTCGTCCGTGATAAGCCGTCTGGTGCGGCGGAAGTCGAGTGGCATCCGAACGAAGGACGCCTCGACGCCTCAGCCCTCGAGGGCATCGACGCAGTGGTCCATCTCGCAGGCGAAAGCATCGCCAGCGGTCGTTGGACCAACGAGAAGAAACGCGCGATTCTTGATAGCCGCGTCAAAGGGACGGCGCTGTTGAGTAATGCAATCGCGCAAGTTTCGCGTCCCCCATCTGTGTTTGTGAGCGCGTCGGCGATTGGTTACTACGGCAATCGCGGTGACGAAGTGTTGACGGAAAAGAGCGCGCCCGGAAACGACTTCCTCGCGAACGTTTGTGTCGAGTGGGAGAATGCAACACGGCTTGCGATCGAGAAGGGAATCAGGACGGTCCACACGCGTTTCGGGATCATTCTCGATGCGAATGAAGGCGCGTTGGGGAAGATGCTGACGCCTTTTCAGATGGGGGTTGGCGGGCGCGTCGGTAGCGGAAAGCAGTGGGTGAGCTGGATATCGATTGAAGATGTGGTGAATGGATTGATATCGGTAATCGGGGATAAGTCAGTAAGTGGGCCAGTGAATTTTGTCGCGCCGAACGCGGTTACGAATGCGGAGTTTACGAAAGTTCTGGGGCACGTGCTGTCGAAACCGACGCTGTTTCCCGTGCCGGCGTTTGGGGTGAGAATGGCGTTTGGTGAGATGGCGGATGCGCTGTTGTTATCGAGCCAGAGGGTGAAGCCCGTGGTTTTAGAGGAGAGAGGCTTTCGATTTAAATGGCCGACATTGGAGCCGGCCTTGAGACACCTGCTCGCCAGAAAGTAAACGCAGTTTTTGACAGGATTACAGGATTTACAAAATTCCCAAGATAAATCCTGGGAATCATGTAAATCTGTAAAACGACTATCTAAACCAATCATGAAGCTAATTGCACTCTTACTCATTTCGCTCGCTTTAATCACCACCACTCAACAACCTCAAACCGCCGACATCATCCTGCACAACGGCGTGATCTGGACTGTCGACGAAAAGAATCCCACTGCCGAGGCAGTCGCCATCAAAGACGGCAAGTTTCTCGTCGTCGGCTCGAACAGCGCCGCTCTGAAACTACGTGGTCCAAACACGCGCGTCATCGATCTTAAAGCTGCCTTCGTCGTCCCCGGCTTCAACGACAATCACGTTCACTTCGCCTCCGCGGCCCAGTTCCTCGAGTTCAACATCATGCGCGCCGCAACGCAGGAACAGTTTGTCACGCGCGTTAAAGAAGTCACCAGCCATCTTCCGAAAGGCGAGTGGATCACCGGTGGCTACTGGGGCGCGTATGACGAGTGGGCCGCAGGCAGCGCCGGCAACCAGCGACGCGAACCATTTGCTCCCGACATGTCGCTCGTCAACGACATCACGGCCGACTATCCGATGTTCATTCGCAAGTTTAACGACAGCCAGTTCGCCGCCAACCATGCCGCGTTTCGGGCGCTGAAGCTGGACCTCAACAACCCGCAGGCACCCGACGTCGAGTTTCTAAAAGACACTCAGGGCCGCATCAACGGTCACATGCGCGGCAAAGGCGTCACGCGTCTTTTCAACGCCGTAATCCCACGCACATTCTCACGCGAGCGTCGCGTACAGCAGACAAAGAACGCGCTCGAAGAGATTCGCAAACATGGCGTGACGAATGTCAGCGACATGTCTGACGACATGCAGCTCGACATCTATCGCGAGCTTCATCGCAAGGGCGAGCTCACCGTGCGGATTCACTTCCGCCCCGGACTCGATCGCTGGAAAGAGTTTGCGGATCAAAGCGTTCGCGTCGGCTCCGGCGACGAGTGGATCAGGCTCGGCGCGCTCAAAGGCCACATCGACGGCATCATGGGCACGAGCAGCGCGCGCTTCTTCGAGCCCTATTCACACGACGCCAACAATCGTGGTCGCTGGCGGCCCCTGATGGTGAATGACAAAGGCGAGTTTGTGGAAGGGAAGTTTCTCAAGTACATGCTCGACGCCGATCGCGCCGGGCTGCAATTAACTGTGCACGCCATCGGCGACGAAGCCAACAACGTGCTGCTCAATTATCTCGACGAGCTCAACAAGCAGAACGGCAAACGCGATCGACGCTTTCGTCTGGTCCATGCGCAAGTGCTCGCGCCGGATGACTTCAAGCGCCTGGGCCAGCTCGGCGTCGTGGCTGAAGTGCAACCCTTTCACTTGAGCGACGACATGCGCTGGATGGAAGAGCGTATCGGCTTCGAGCGCACCAAAGGTGCTTACGCGTTCAAGAGTATTCAGGCGAGCGGCGCCGTTCTGAGTTTTGGAACCGATTGGCCGGGAACCTCAGCCTCGGAGTATCCGATCAATCCGATGCTCGGTCTCTACGCCGCCGTGACGAGACAAACAATCACGGGCCAACCCGCATCTGGCTGGTTCCCAAACGAGCGCATCTCGATCGAAGACGCGCTCCGCGCCTACACCTAC
>DATHTI010000311.1:0-4229 GCA_035463335.1 Pyrinomonadaceae bacterium
CGCGTTTCAGGAACTCGGCGCGATCGTCGATCAATGTAGTGTGATACCCGGTGAATGCCGCAAGCCGCGCGAGAGAGGCGCCGACGTGTCCCGCGCCGCAAACAACCAGACGCCGCGCGGGTTCCAGTCGTTCAAACAATAGCGACGTGTCACCAACAGTGAACATGCGCGTTTCTTCACGTGACGCGAGAAAACCCGTCGCTTTCTCGACCACCCATGAATCCAGATCGCCGAGACTCCCGGTAGTTGCGCCCTTCTCGTGAACCAGCATCTTTGCGCCAATCGATCCTGGACCACTCAAGAGCGTGACGACCAACGCGATCTCGCCGCGTTCCAATATCTGCTCACTCATCTTCGTGACGGAAGATGTTTGATTGTTACGTTCAGTCATCAGCGTTCTTACTTGGAGAGTTTCGGCTTGGCGAAGCCGATGACAGCGGCAGCCCGGCGCAGCAGCCAGAGTGGTCCAACCAGGAGATACACGGGGTTCTTGAAGAAGGCGGGTTGATTGCCTTCGATAGCGTGTCCGACAAACTGCAAGATCCAGCCAGCGATAAACAGCGCCAGCGCCCAACGCCAGTTGAAAAAGAAGAGCGGCAGCGAGATGACGATCAGCGGAATGCCGATGCTATGGGTCAGACGGTTCAGCGGATGCTGGTGTTTGGCTTTGTAGTTTGCGAGGAAATCTTGTGACATCAGGATTAATTACCCAATACCTCGACAAATATATCCATCGTGCCGCCACAAACCATCCCTTCTTCACTCGCTTCATCGGCGGTGAGTGAGAAGTGGTGCAGCCGCGATTCACCGGACCGCATTGCGGCTTTCGCCTCGGCCCAAACCTCTGCCTCGATGCAGCCGCCGCCTACCGTCCCCGCAACTTCACCGTTTTGGAGAAAAAGCATTTTCGCACCACGCTGCTGCGGAGTGGAGCCGCGCGTGTGCGCGACCGTGGCCACAACCACACGCTCGCCACGGTCGTTAGCCTCATTAATCAAACGATACAAATCGCGTTGCGGGATAGTGGACATGCAGCAATAAGCTATCATGTGCATCCTGCAAATCCGAAATCCTGTCCGAGACTTTGACAGGATTACATCATTTGCGGGATTTACGAGATTTCATCTTAAGGACTGCACATGAAAAAGCTTGCTTCGATCACCCTCTTATTCCTGCTTGCCACTACTGTTTCTGCGCAAACCGCGTCTGACGCCGCCGAGCTCACGAAACTCCTGAACGACTTTCTCGCCGGCGCTTCACGCAACGACGTCGCAATCCACGAGCGCTTCTGGGCCGATGATCTGATCTACACACGTTCCGCTGGCCGTCGCGTGAACAAAGCCGAGGTGATGCACGATGTACGAACTGCACCCGCGCCGAAACCAACTGATCCAAAGACCGTCTACACGGCTGAAGACATTCGCATTCAACAGTACGGCGACACCGCAGTCGTAGCTTTTCGTCTCGTCGCAACGACGGAAAACAGCGGCACGAAGGCCGTCGCCAATCTGCTCAACAGCGGCACGTTCGTCAAACGTGAGGGCAAGTGGCAAGTAGTCAACTGGCAGTCGACGCGCATGCCGCGCACGGAAGCGGAAAGTAAGAGCGAAGTGACAACGGCCAACGCCGCGCTTCACGAAGCAATACTTTCAGCCGACATCGACAAGCTCACCGCGCTAACCGATCAGACCTTCGTCTGGACACACGGCTCGACACAGTCGACACGCCAACAGTTATTCGACGATTTGCGAGCGAAGAAAGTGAAGTACGGAAAGCCCGATCCGGCTAAGGTAAGTATCTCAGTGTACGGCGACACCGCCATCGTGCGCGGCGACTCTTACACACTGACCTTCATCAACCAACTCGGCGTCTGGCGCGCCGTCTCCCTGCACACCAGCACCTGAGTTTGACTCAACTCTTCTTTTGTGTGCTTTTTGTGCCTTTTTGTGGCTGATTATGGTTTTCGTGGGCGCGCAGGTGTCTCAAGCGGCTGCGCATCCATCTGCACTCGCCGCTGCTCGAGTTTAGCGCGCAAACTGTCAACTTCCGCATCCGCATTCGCAACCGCGCCTTCCAATCTCGATCGACTAGTCTCAGCGAGCTTCAACTGCGCCTGAACTCTATTTCTCTCACTCTCGAGTTGCTTCTTGCGCGTTTCGCGAGCCACTTCCGGACGCGTGGTCCCATAACCGGCCGTCGCGGCCTCAATATTCTCCGGCCTCAACGCAAACTCGATCTGCTCGAGCCGCGCTTCGAAATCGGCAATCTTGGCCTGAATGTCCATCAACTGACTGCGCAACTGCTCCGCACGCTGTTCAGCACGAGTAAGTCGCTCCATATCGAGCTGGTAGCGATCATCCTCCTGCATCTGCGTCAGCCTCTGGTTCAGCCTGTTGACCTGATTGGTGAGCTCTTTGACCGTCGACTGTGTCTCTTCCTCTTCTGTGGGAACAGGAGTTGTGACTTTTGGTTTCCAGCCCTGGAGCGGTTCTGACGACGACTCCTTCGTCCCCTCAGCGGTGCTGATGATCTTCACGTCGCCGGTTTCATCAGGAGTTTTGGCGCTTTCGGGAGGCGCGATCGTCGGATTCGTAATCACTGGCTTGGGCGCCGGCGGCGTTGTCCGGCGAGCACGTCTTTTCCGCCGCGTCTGCGCATCGCCTTCGACAAGACAGAAACTCACGACGAGGCATGCGGCGATCAGGATTTTGACGTAATTGCGAATCCAAACAGGCATTATGGTGCTCCTTTTCACTCCGCCTAAGATACTCCCGCTAACCAGATGCCATCAAGCTCCCGCCAGATGCTTTAGGGCTTTCACGTCAGGCGCCTGCCCTTGTTCCACAAGATCCCCCGTCAAGATTACGACTCGCGCCGCGCGACTACCTCGTACAACGCGTTCTTGAAAAACACGCGCTTGAGCCTGTCGCCAACATGCCGCACCGGCTGTTTTCGCGCCCGCGCCCTCGCTTCATCGACGTTACTCTTCGCACTTAAAATACGCAGGGGCAAACCGTCAAACAACCGTTTCGCGGCTTCAACCGTGAGGTGCGTCGTATGATCCGCAAAGGGCCCGACCTCATATGGCACGCCCACGGCCCTCCAGCTCGAATGCACGCCAGCCGCAACCGCGTAGACGGGATGATGAACATTCACCGTGAAGTACAGCAAACCTCCGGGTACGAGGATCCGCACCAGCTCGCGCGCGATTCTCGCGGGTGACTCTGCATGGTCAACGACGTTGTCACATATCACAACGTCGAAACTCCGATCGGCAAACGGCAATGATTCGCCCACGGCAGCGACTGTCGGAGCACAACTTTGCCAGCGCGGAAACAGGCTGCGATAACTAACTGCGAGTGGATCCACTCCGATTCCATTTTCCGAGCCGAAGTAGAAGATCAGCCCATGCGCCCCGCTGCCGACTTCAATCACGCGCGCATCGGGCTTGATTGGCTGGAATGCTTCAAGTGTGTCACGCACGCGCCGCGACGATTGGATCATCGCGCTGATAACCTCTTCTTCGCGCCCACGAAGATATTCCGCCTTACGTTGCTGGTAAGCAAGCTGGCGCGCCAACGCCCGCTGCGCAAGTCTCCTTCGCGTGGACTCTCCCCAACTCATTTATGTGTAGGGCAACTGTAGGGGCGGCCCTCCGTGGCCGCCCCCAGGTTTGCCACATTGTGTTTCCGCACTGGGGCGGCCACGGAGGGCCGCTCCTACAGTTACTAAAACGGTTGTACTTTGAAACTGATATTCGCGGCGGGTGCGGCATTTGTTAACGCCTCAATACGAATCAGTTGCGCTCCTGCGTCCGCATATTCGCGCACGTTCTCAGGCGTGATCTTTCCCGCACACGCGATCGTAATCGCGCTCGATAATTCACGTGCACTCGCAGCGACGCGCGCAAACTCCTTCGCGCCAAGCTCCTCAATCACGACCGCATCAGCGCCAGCATCTATCGCTTCACGCACATCGTTCTCGCTTGCAACTTCCACCGCGACTTTGTGCAGGTAACCCAACTTCTCCTTCGCACTCTTCACCGCGCCCGCGACACTGCCGAGAATCGAAATGTGATTCGACGTCACTACCACACCATCATCCAAACCAAACCTGTTGTTGTAACCACCGCCGAGCTCAACCGCGTATCGCTCGAGCGGCCGCAGCCCCGGAGTAGTCGCGCGCGTGTCTGTGATCTGGGCACTGGTGCCTTCGACTGCCTTCACGTA
>DATHTI010000312.1:0-22084 GCA_035463335.1 Pyrinomonadaceae bacterium
GTCCAGGGCCAGACCGGTTACAAGATCTCGGACCAGAACGAACAGGCTCCAGCAGCCGCGCCGGGGAAGGTCGAAGAACCGAAGAGCAAGAAGGTCGACACGACTACGCAATCCAGCAGCACGAGCGGCTCAGTAAGCAGCCTGCGCAACAACAATACCGCCCTGCCTGTCGCCAAAGCAGTAGCAATGGATCCGAATCCGAATACTGTCAGGCCCTGGTAATACACCTCTTTTTCTCGAGCCGATCTTCGTCCGAATGTAGCAGGGGGCAAACATGAAGAAGAGATCTATAGAACAAGCGGTAAGCCGAAAACGAGAACGAGGTTCAATCCTGGCGACGTCCGCAATCGGGATGTTGGCCGTACTGCTGGCAGTCGGAATGGGCATCGACATCAGCAGGTTGTACCTCTCCAAAGCAGAACTCCAGAACGCCGCCGATGCTGCTGCATTGGCCGGCGTCTCTGGCTTGAATGGGGACGCGCCGGGCATCACGGAGGCTGCGAATCGCGCAGTCAAAGAGATGAACAAGTATGACTTCAACAAGACGGGTGTGGTCTTCCCCCGCGCAAACGTTCTTTTTGCAGTCAATCTTGAAGGTCCATACATGAGCGAAGGTTCGGCATTTCTTTCGCCAACCAATATTCGATTCGTGAAAGTAACGACGCCCGATTCACCGGTTGGCATGTCGTTCGCAGCCATGGTTCTGGGTAACAGCAAGAACCTTTCGGCGACGGCGACGGCGGGTTTTTCGGTTCCGCTTAATGTCATCTGCCCGTGGCTGCCGGCGTTCGTGCTCGATAACAACGCTGACCCGATCAAATCGGGAGGTACTTACACGTTTCGTCTCGAGTCCGGTGATGCAATTTCACCAGGAAACTATCAACTGCTGGCTCCGATACAGTCAGGTGGTAGCGGTGATCGAGAGGGAATGTCGAACGGTGTTAACTGGTGTATTTCCGCAGGTCAGGAGATTGAAACGAAACCAGGCGTGACCAGTGGTCCAATCCGGCAGGGCATCAACACGCGCTTCAATGTTTATGCCGCCGGCATGGACCCGGGGTTGTCGCCACCGGATACGAATATTGCAGAAAACATCACCCACGACCAGTACGACAAAAAACAGGTTGTTAAAGCGCCATCCAATCCGGGTGTTGCCGGCCGTCGAATCGTGATTCTCCCGATTGCAACTGCACTACCTGGAGAAGGTCGAGACACGATCATCGTTGACCGGTTCGGCGTCTTCTTCCTGCAATCCTCCGTTGGCGGAGGCAATGGCGGTGAGCTGAAGGCCGAATACATCAAGGACACGGCTTTCGCGGGTAACAGCTATTTCGTTCCCGGAGCCGGCGCAACGAACTCTAACCTGGCTGTTCCCGTGCTCTACAAGTAGGTGAATCATGCATACACGCATTCGCAGAATCCGCAGTCGACGACGGTTGAGACGCATGCTTCAGTTGCATCGTTTCGGCCGGGATGAGCGTGGGGTTCAACTCGTAGAGGCAGCGATCGTTGTACCTATCTTTCTGATGCTGTTTGCAGCGACCGCTGAGTTTGGACGGTACTTCTACGAGTACACCACTCTCGCAAAAGGCGCGCAGGTTGGCGCTCGTTACCTGTCTTCGGCGCCGACCGAAGCGGCCGAAGACACGAAGGCAAAGAACCTCGTGGTCTACGGGAATGAGGCCGGCAGTGGTACGCCGATCCTGCCGGGCTTATCAACTTCACAGGTCGTCATCACACGTCAGGGTCCGATTACATTGATCCCTGAGACAGTGACTATTCAAATCGTTGGCTACCAGCATCAACCAATCTTCAATGTGGGAGCGCTGACCAAGTCAACCGGCCTGTCTTTGAACGTTGATGTGAAGCCCAGTGTGACGATGCGTTACCTGTTAACCCAACCTCCACCAATTTAGTGAGGGGTGATGATCATGATGCAAAACAAACTGGTCCGATCTAGTGAGCGCGGTTCCACGCTGGTCGAATTTGCGCTCGCGCTGACGGTATTCCTGACCGCAATGTTTGCAGTTATGGAATTCGGCCGCGCTCTCTGGGTGCACAACGCTCTTACCGACGCGGCACGTCGCGGAGCCCGATACGCAGTTCTTCATTCCTCTGCTGACATGGACGCGGTCAAGAACGTAGTCGTCTATGGCGATCCGGCTGGTGGAACAGAGGCTGTGGTCCCGAATCTTACGCCCGCAAACGTGACGGTTACCTACACTGACTTTGCCTTAAACAAGGGAACGGCGTCGGTGAGCGTGACCGGTTACCAGTTCCAATTTGTCATTCCGATCATCGGCACGACTATCACGATGCCGAACTACACGACCACGCTTAAAGGCGAAAGTATTGGATTTATTCCCGACAACATTTAGGTGAAGTACTTAGGAGTTCAGTTGACAACAGCCAAGCCAGTCTCAGCTTTCGAATCCACTGCCGGACGGTCCCAGTATTTCGCCAGCCGTTCGAACATCGCTCCGGATTAACCGGCCTTGCAACATTGCGATGGACCTACCGTAACCCCCAGGCACTCTGTCACTACTTTCAATTCAGACAGCCGCCGGTAGTGGAATCGAATTAACGATCACGAGGAACCAATGAGCGAACCAATTTCAGTAGTAGTCCTCAGCACCGGACTCGACAACTTCAAAGACATCCGCAAAGCCCTGACTGCTGAATCACGCGTCAAGCTGCTTGCCGGCGGTAACGATACCGAGCAGCTTTACGAAGAGATCGTTCGGTTGAAGCCCGCCGCCGCGATCATCGCGCTCCACGGCGCCAATGCCGATCAGGCTGTGAGATTTATCGAAAAGCTAAATAGTGAATGTCCGGAAACCGCCCTCATCTCAGCCGCTCAGGATGCATCTCCCGATTTAATCCTGCGAAGCTTGCGCGCCGGCGCGCGTGAGTTTCTGCGCATTCCGATTAGCGCAGACGAGCTGCGCACCGTGCTCGATCGTGTTTCGGAGTTTTGCACCAGGCAGGTCGAGACACCGAAGAAGAAAGGTCGCATGGTCGCCGTGTTTTCAAGCAAAGGCGGTTGTGGCACTTCTTTCATCGCTACCAATCTTGCCGCGACTACGAATTCGAAAACTATTCTCGTCGATCTCAATCTCCAGGCCGGTGACCTGCCGCTGTTTTTGGGACTCGAAGCGAAGTATTCGATCGCTGATATGGTCGAGAAACGCCAGCGTCTCGACGAAACGCTCATCAACAGTCTCGTGACTCCACACTCGCAGCACTTGTCGCTGCTGGCTGCGCCGCACGAAGCCGACTCCGCTGACGAAATCGAGCCGCAGCACATCTTCGAGGTGCTGGAGAAACTGCGCGAGCACTACGACTACGTCGTGCTCGATCCGCAGCATACGTTCGATTCGATCACGCTCGCCGCCCTGGACCAGTCTGACGAGATCGTCCTGATCCTGACGCTCGATATTCCCGCTATTCGCAGCACGCAGAGAGCGCTCGAGATCTTCGATCGGTTGGGTTACCCGCGTAAGAAAGTGCGGATTGTGGTGAATCGCTGGAGCAAGCAGATCGATCTCGATCTCAGGCAGGTTGAAAAGTTTCTGGGCGAGCCGGTCGTTGGTTTTGTGCCCAGCGACTACCAGCAGGCAGTCGGATCGATCAACCTCGGCACGCCGCTGGTGCAGGCAGAGCCGACTTCAAAGATTGCACTCGAGATCCGTCGTGTCGCGCAGCAGCTGTCACTTGGCCTCGCGCCGATCGACGAGCACAAGCAACGCCGTCCGTTCTGGGCCGGTTTACTCAAGAAGCAGTCGGCCCAACCGAATTTCAAACTTCAAACCTCGATGGAAAAGGTCTAACAGCGGCAGCCCCGCAGATGAACAAACATCATGGCACTTCGTGAAAGACTAATCGGCAACAACAACGGCGGTCCTGGTCCAGGGTCGGACGGCACCGGCCAGCATTCGTTCCAGGAGATGAAGTCGCGTCTCCACCGGACGTTAATCAACCGGATGGACCTGACCAAGCTCCAGACGCTGACTCCGGAACAGGTCCATGCGGAAGTGTCGCGTCTTGCCGAAGCCGTTCTGGCCCAGGAAGCGATGCCGCTATCCGTGGCAGAGCGTGATCGTCTCGTCAGTGACGTTCAGCACGAGCTCTTCGGCCTTGGGCCACTCGAGCCGTTGCTCAAAGATCCGACCATCTCCGACATCCTCGTCAATAAACACGACACGATCTACATCGAGCGACGCGGAAAAATCGAGCGCACGAACGTGACCTTTAAAGACGACGAGCACCTGATGCGCGTTATCGAGCGCATCGTCTCGTCAGTCGGCCGGCGTATCGATGAGTCGTCGCCGATGGTGGACGCGCGACTTCAGGATGGCTCGCGTGTCAACGCGATCATCCCGCCGCTCGCGATCGATGGACCAGTAGTTTCAATTCGCCGCTTTGGATCTGATCCGCTGAAGATGGCGATGTTGATCGAAAACAAAGCGCTTACCAAAGACATTGCCGACATGCTGCAAATGGTCGTGCACGCGCGCCTGAACGTTTTGATTTCGGGGGGCACCGGCGCCGGTAAAACCACATTGCTCAATGCGCTGTCAGCATTCATTCCGGAAAACGAGCGCATCGTCACGATTGAAGACTCGGCGGAACTTCAGCTCCAGCAGCCGCACACCGTCAGACTCGAAACCAGACCACCGAACATCGAAGGTCGCGGTGAAGTTACGCAGCGAGATCTCGTGCGCAACGCGCTTCGTATGCGTCCCGATCGCATCGTGATCGGTGAGGTGCGCGGCGGTGAAGCGATCGACATGCTTCAGGCCATGAACACCGGCCACGACGGAAGTTTGACTACGATTCACGCAAACACACCACGCGACGCGCTGTCGCGACTCGAGACGATGATCCAGATGACTGGTATGCGCCTTTCGGATCGCGCGATGCGCCAGCAAGTGGCGTCGGCGATCAACCTCGTGGTCCAGGTCGCGCGCATGTCAGACGGCACGCGCCGTCTCACGTCCATTTCTGAGATCACCGGCATGGAAGGCGAGACGATCACCATGCAGGAGATCTTCCAGTACGAGAGAACCGGAGTCGATTCGCAGGGCACCGTGCTGGGACGCTTCCGCCCGACGGGAATTCGCCCGCGCTTCGCCGAACGTTTGAAAGCCAGCGGTTTGCAGTTGCCGCGCGTCTTCTTCGAGGAGTTCTAAGCGATGATCATATCGTTTCTCGTATTCGTGTTTGCGCTGTTTTTGGTGCTGGGCGCCTACCTGCTGGCTACGCACAGCACCGATCAGAAGCGTGCGCGTCTGCAAAAGAGACTCTCCGAGGCGCTGCTTCATTCGGCAAACACGGAAGACGTCGACGTAGTGCTGGCTCGCAACGAGCTGATGAGCGAGATCCCGTGGGTCAATCGCACGATGATCAACATCCAGGCGGCGTTGCAGCTGAAACGGATGTTGGACCAGGCGGACCTGCACATCACGCCGTCGCGACTGCTCATGTTCTCGTTCATGTCGGGAATGCTCGGCGCCCTCGCGGCGTCAGTTCTGACAGTGTTCATTCCACTCATGATCCTGGCCGGGATCGTCACGGCGTCATTGCCGGTCCTGCACGTTTGGTGGAAACGAAAGAAGCGTTTCGACGCGTTTCTTTATCACCTGCCCGATGCGCTCGATTTGATCAGCCGTGCGCTTAGTGCCGGGCACGCGTTTTCGGAATCGCTGCACATGGTTTCGACCGAAATGCCGGAACCGATCGCGACCGAGTTTCGCAAGGCTTATGAAGAACAAAACCTTGGTCTTTCAGTAAAACTCGCGCTCGAAAATCTGACGCAGAGAATACCGTTACTCGATCTGAAGATGTGTGTGACGGCGATCCTGATTCAACGTGAGACGGGCGGTAACCTCGCGGAGATTCTCGAGAAAGTTGCTTACACGATTCGCGAGCGCTTCCGCATCATGGGCGATTTGAAAACGTTGACGACGAGCTCGCGCATGTCTGCATGGCTGCTCTGCGCGTTGCCGATCTTCGTCGCGCTGGCAGTCACGGTGATGAATCCGGAATACATGAGCGTGCTCTGGAAAGATCAACGCGGGCACTATTTGATTGCCGCGGCTCTGTTTATGCAGATCACCGGCATGCTCATTGTGAGAAAGATCCTGAAGATCAAAATCTAGCGACGGACCACGCTGATGCTAATCATAATCGGACTCTCCACTTTCGTTTGCATCTCTCTTGGACTGCTGGGTGTTTACTGGCTGCTCTACAAGCCGCAGAGCGCCGCCACTGAACGGCTGCGCCGGCTTGGTGGAAAAGAGGCCATGGCGACTGCGAGCGTCCCAGGGTCGGCCGTCGTTCCGGATGACAGTGCCACCGCGGACATCGCCCAGCGTCTCGCACAGCCGCTGAACAAAATCCTGCCTGCCTCTGCAACTGAAGCGCGCAGGACACAAAAGCTTTTAATGCAGGCGGGCTATCGCTCGAATGAAGCCCCCATCATCTATCGCGGGCTACATGTGGCCTCGATGGTGGGAATTCCGGTCATCACCGCAGTTGTTACTACGTATTTCGCCCAGGCTTTTTCCACAGTTCTGATCGGCATGATGATCGCCTTCGTTGTGGGATTCTTCATGCCTCCGTTCTTTCTGAAAAAAACTATCTCGAAACGTCAAAGAGAGCTGCGTTGGGGCCTCGCTGACGCGCTCGACTTGATGGTCGTGTCTGTAGAAGCAGGCCTGGGCCTGAATGCCGCAATGATGAAAGTCGCGAGTGAGCTGAAAGATGTTCACATGGCGGTCGCTGCTGAATTTGAGCTTGCGAACCTCGAGATTCGAGTAGGTCGCGATCGCGATGAAGCACTGCGCAACCTCGCCGAGCGAACCGGTGTAGACGATCTTCGTAGTCTCGTCGCGATGCTGATCCAGACAGACAAGTTTGGTACTTCGATCGCGAAAGGCCTGCGCGTGTTCTCTGACTCACTGCGCACGAAGCGACGCCAGCGCGCCGAACAGGAGGCGCAAAAAGCCGCGGTGAAACTGTTGTTTCCGCTCGCGTGTTTTCTGTTCCCGACACTTTTTATCGCAATCCTTGGCCCCGCTGCCCTGAACCTCATGGACGTTCTCGGCAACATGTAAAGGAGTGGACCAATGAACAAACGTAGAATTTTTGCAGTTCTAATCGCTTTTGTTTTAACCATCGCGGCGACTGCGATGTGGAGTGCTTCAACGATCCAGCGCGAAGGGGATCCAGACGCAATCGCGCTCGAGGATTCAGGGGCTGAGGCAGGTAACGTCGAGGAGCAGCCGAAGAAGAAGAAGGGCAACAAGGTCGTCAAGGTGCTGGCAGCGCCGTTCAAGATGTTTGGCAAACTGTTTGGTGGCGGTGACGATACGAACAAGGTTCATCGCATGACCGAGAAAGATGCCGAGCGGTTTGAGAGTGCCGGCATCACGCGAATTGAAGATGCGAACAACCAGCCGGTCAAGCGCGACACGTCGCAGGCTTCAGCGAAAGAACATTTGGAAGCTGGTCGCGAGTATCTATTGGAAGGTCGTTACAGCGAAGCTGTTTCTGAGCTCTCGATGGCCGCTTCGCTCGATCCGAAGCTGACGGAAGCACACAATCTTCTAGGTGTGGCCTACGACAAGAAGGGCTTTAACGATCGCGCGCGCGATTCGTTCGAGCGCGCCGTGAAGATGCAGGAGGATGCTGACACACTCAACAACCTCGGCTTCTCGCTTTATCAGAATGGTAACTATCGAGCGGCAGTCGATCGTTTGAAGCGTGCTGCGAAGCTCGCGCCGCAGGATGAGCGAATTCTTAACAACCTCGGCCTGGCGTATTGCCGTCTCGGCAAGATTGACGAGGCTTACAAAGCGTTTTCACGCGCCACTGGTCCATTAACGGGCAATCTCAACACGGCGAAGATGCTGGAGCGTTTTGGTCGTGAAGACGACGCGATCCGCTACTACGAAGCAGCACGGGACATCGATCCGATGAACTCGCTCGCACTGCGGCGGCTGGCTGATCTCTACCAGCGCGTGGGCCGGGCGACGGATTCTGAAGCTGCCCGCGTTGCGCTGGCACTCGCCCAGAACAACGGAGCCGGCAACACCGGTAAGTAACGAGCACACGGGGGGTAGTCTCTGTGCAACCTCTGTGTCCTCTGTGTCTCTGTGGTGAGCGTTTCGCACACCACTTAACCACAGAGACACAGAGAACACAGAGATAGCACAGAGGAATTCGAAACTAAGTCGTCCTAATTCAAGAGAGAGAAACTCACATGTCGCACACCGCCATCCTGTCGCGCGCTGAAATCGAGAGCATGGGACCACCGCTCCCGGAGGAAATCGCCGAGACCGGCATCTCCGAGCAGTTCCTCTGCGATCTCGCGTTAAAGCACGTGGCCATGCTGCCCGAGCCGACGACCACCGCAATCGCCGAACGCATCAACCTTCCACGCACGCTGACCGAGGATCTGCTCCAGAGTCTGTATCGCGAGAAGCTGATCGAAGTGAAAAAGCAATCGGCAATCGGTTCCACGCGCTACGCGATGTTGGACCACGGTTGGGACCGTCTCGCGCGGTTGTTGTCGATCAGTGGTTATGTTGGACCAGCGCCGGTTTCACTGCGCGACTACACGCACATGATGAAGCTGCAATCGATCCCGTCCAACACGGCGACGCTCGAGAATGTCAAACAGGCGTTTCACGATCTCATTCTGCCTGATTCGCTATTGCAGACGTTGGGCTGTGTCATCAACTCGCGTCGTTCGCTGTTTCTAACTGGTTTGCCGGGTACGGGAAAGACCGCGGTCGCCGAGCGCATCAATAACGCGCTCGACGGTGGCATTTGGATTCCCTACGCGGTCGAGATTGACGGTCAGATCATTCGCGTCTTCGATTCGCATTGTCACGAACAACTGCCAGCCGACGAGACGCCGACGGATTTCGATCGTCGTTGGGTATTGATCCACCGGCCGCTCGTGGTTGTCGGTGGTGAGTTGACACTCGAGAACGCGGACCTGACGTGGAGTGAGGCGGCGAAGTTTTACGAAGCGCCGTTCCAGATGAAATCAAACGGCGGCACACTCGTGATCGACGACTTCGGCCGGCAGCGAGTCGCCCCGCAGGATCTTTTGAACCGTTGGATCGTGCCGCTCGAGCGGCGCGTCGACTATCTCGCACTGCACACTGGAAAGAAGATTGAAGTCCCGTTCGAGCAGCTCGTTGTGTTCTCAACGAACCTCGAGGAGAAGGACCTGGCGGACCAGGCGTTTCTGCGACGCATGGGTTATCGCGCGCGCGTCGAGCCGCCCACGCCCGCAGCGTACACGTCAATTTTTAATTACCAGGCGAGCAAGCGCGGGATCGCGGTCGATAAGGCAGTGCTGGACCACATTCTGGCGAAGTACCGCACGGAGCGCCGGCAGATGAAGGGCTGCGAGCCGCGCGACATTCTCGATCGCGCAACAGATATCTGCCTGTTCGAGAAGCAGGGCCTGAAATTGACGCCGCAAATTGTTGACATCGCGTGGCGCAATTATTTCGGCACGTCGCACTCGTTTGCGCAGCAGGAGCAGCAGGCAACGTCCAATCGAACACAGCCCGGCGATCCCCTGGAACTGTAAATACAATGAAGAGTGATCCGCGAAAAGCCGCGTTACTAGTCTGTCTGTTGGTGGTCGTGTGTTGTGGATACGCGCACTCACAGACCGAGCAGATCAGGTTGAAGCTTGCTGACGGCTCGTACATGACCGTTGACGACGCGTGGGAATCGCCGCAGGGAGTTTGGTATCGACGCGGCGGTCTCAGCCACCTGCTGCCAAAAGACAAAGTCAAAAAGATCGAGCGCAGCACGCCCGCGGCTCCGCCTACCTCATCGCCTGCACCATCGGCTACGGTGACTGCCAATGACGACGACCATTTCGAAGTTCCGGAAATGGTTGCAAAAGCCCCAGTGTCAACCAACGGTGTGTACGACCAGCCCGCGTGGATCTATTTGAAGGGCGGTGCGCGCGTTGAGGCTGACAGTGCGACGCAATCTCCTGCCGGCGTCTGGTACAAGCGTGGTGCGATGTCGATCTTCATCGACGGTGCGCGTGTGGATCGTATCGAGATCGAGGATCCGGAAACTGTCGCCCAGTCAGCAAAGTCAGGAAAGAAGGCAAGTGGTTGGAGCACCGGAAGGCCCGGACTCGACTCGCTCATTCGTCAGAATGGCTACAAGTACAACGTCGATCCATACCTGATCTTTCTGGTGATGGAGCAGGAGTCACACTTCAACACGTACGCGGTTTCGCCGAAAGGCGCGCGTGGGTTGATGCAGCTAATGCCGGGAACTGGTGCGCGTTTCGGTGTGCGACGCCCGCACGATCCCGCGCAAAATATTTCTGGTGGCACGCGTTACTTGCGAGAGCTGTTGAATCGCTTCAATAACCGTGTGGACCTCGTGCTGGCGAGTTACAACGCGGGCGAAGGCGCGGTCGCGAAGTATGGAAACAAAGTGCCGCCCTATCGAGAGACGCGCAACTACGTTAAGAAGATCGGCTATCGCTACAAGCGCACAATCGCGCGTACGAAGAAACCCGCTGAGAAATCATGAATCGCTTATTGCTAGCCGCGTGTTTGTGCCTTTCGATGCTTGCGACCGGCGCGTTGGGCCAGGAGTCTAATGGTCCACTAACGAACGCGGCTGTCGTTCGTCTCGTCAAGGCAGGCTTCAAAGAGAAAACGATCATCACGATCATCAACAACCGTCCCGGTGATTTTAAACTCGGCACAGAACAACTCATCGAGCTGAAGCGCAGCGGCGTCAACGAGAACATCATCCTCGCGATGCTGTCGTCGCAGATGGGAACTGTTTTCGTCGAGGAGGATGAGTGGTCGGGTGAGTCATTATTTAAAGACTCAAAGAAGCCAGGCGGCGGCGACGGCATCTTCGGCTCGGGATCGAGCTCGCAGTCGTCTGGTAGTTCAAACGGCATGCCTGGTGGTAATCAGAACGAAGGGAACGTTAGTGGGTCCGCCACCGTGCGCATTATCAAACCGCGGAGCGAGGCCGGTGATAGTGCATCACCCAAGCTCGAGAAGACACCGACGCTGACAAACGAAGGCGTCATCAAATTGGTCGAGGCAGGATTTTCGGAAGGAACAATCATCAAGCGCATCGAAGACTCGCCGGTGGATTTCGACCTCTCACCCGGCAAGCTCGACGAGCTCTTCAAGCGCCGAGTCACTGACGCCATCATCGCCGCCATGCGCGCCGCCATGGGCGACAAATAGGGCCACAAAAAAGCACACGAAACAAAAAGCACAGAGGTTTTCCTTTGTGCTTTTTGTCCTTTTGTGCCTTTTTGTGAACGAGGATCGGCTTGGACAAAATGTTACAGGCTGGCCGATTTTAAGGGTCGTGTAGCGTAGAGACACAACTTAGGCCTTCATCACCAAACCATCCAATAGAATCTAAGTATTGAAATAGCTAAGTTTATGCACCTTTTTGTGGCGCGGCACGGGCGTTGCCCTTAGCCTCCCGGCCTTGGACTGTCTTCAGTTCGCCAGGGCAGGCCATAAAATTTGAAACGGACGGAGAGACGATGCGACCTATCAAGCACGCGGAGAGAGGATTGACCCTAATCGCGGGAGGCCTTTTCAACGCAATTCAGTCGGTAAATAAATACAAGCCCAATCCTTCTTTTACTCCAAAATGGTCAGACAAGCCCCTTTTGAAATCCTGGCAGAAGAGCAAGCCAACCCTGGGCTGGCCACGTACTACTGATTCCCTCTGTCCCAACTGCGTCATCGAAGCACGCGAAGAAATCATCAGCGGTAAAAAAGACGTCAGTGTTCTTATCAACGAGAAAGTCGGAGAAATCAAAGCACAGATTATCGAGCGCAACGGCGAAATCTGGATGATCAAAGATTGCCCGGTCCACGGCCACTTCGAAGACATGATGGCCATCGATGCGAAGTTCCTGACACATATCGAGAAGATGTTCCCGGGCCGCGACATCGACGCACATAACGACGAGAAACTACACAATCACGGTTCGAGCACGGTTAAGTATGGTCGCGGCGCAGTGTTGACTGTTGACCTTACCAATCGCTGCAACATGATGTGCGATCCGTGCTTCATGGACGCCAACCAGGTTGGCTTCGTTCATGAGCTGAGCATGGACGAGATCAAGGAGATCCTCGACAACGCGATCACGATCAAACCGCGTCGCCAGATGTCGGTCCAGTTCTCGGGCGGTGAGCCTTCAATCTCGCCGCACTTTATCGAAGCCATCAAGTATTCGCGTAAAGTCGGTTACAACAGCGTACAGGCTGCGACGAACGGAATCGAGTTTGCGAAGAGCAAGGAATTCTGCCGCCAGGCTGCTGAAGCTGGTCTGCGTTACGTCTACCTGCAATTCGACGGTATCGGCAACGATGCGAACAGCCATCGCCAGGTCGGCAACCTGTTCGACGTGAAGATGCGCGCCATCAACAACCTGCACGAAGCAGGTGTTGAGATTGTGCTCGTCACGACACTCGTCAACGGTATCAACAACGACCAGGTCGGCTCGATTATTCGCTTCGCACTCGACAATCCGAAGAAGATCGCGTTTCTGTCGTTCCAACCCGTTTCGTTCACCGGTCGCGACGAGGAGATCACCGAGCAGCGTCGCCTGCAACAGCGTTACACGCTCTCGCACCTCGCGCACGACGTGAAGAACCAGGTTGGCATCACTGAGCCGACACGCGATTGGTTCCCGCTTTCGTTAATGGGCGCCTTCGCAGACTTCGCCGATCTCGTGCACGGTCCACAGGCTGAGTGGGGCCAGGTTTCCTGCGGTTGTCACCCGAACTGCGGCGTCGGAACCGCGGTGATGATCGACAAGGAGCTCAAGGAGATGCGTCCGGTGCCGGAGTTTCTGAACATTCCGGGACTCGTCAAAGACATGCAGAAGATCACGGACGCGGCGCGTGGCAAGTGGATGTCGAACCTGATGATGGGTCTGACGCTGCTTAAGCACTACAACCCCTACAAATCGCCCTCGCAGTTCACGCTTTACGAGCTCTTCAAGAAGTTTGACAAGTCGTTTGGCTTGACCGGTAAGGACTACGGCAAAGTCAGCGGCGACCGCAGTGTAGAGGATATCGAGAAGCGCCGTTCGGATCGCTGGAACTTCCTGTTTATCGCGGGAATGTGGTTCCAGGATCTCTTCAACTACGATTTCCGTCGCACTGAGATGTGCATCATCCCGTATGGCACGCAGGAAGGCGAGATTTCCTTCTGCGCGTACAACACCGGAATCGGTTGGAGAAACATTATCGAGAACATGCACCAGAACGCCACTGTCGCGAAGTGGTACCAGGAGCATGGACGTCATGAAATTTTCGCTGGTGGCAAGAACGTCGAAATGGCCGACACGAGCCACGGCCTGATTTTGAATGAAATTGACTTGATGCGGCCGAACAAGCCGCAAATGGAGGGACCGAAGACTGCGCATGAAGAAGCCGTAATGATGCGCAAGATGTACCAGGAAATGGTGTTGAAGAAACAGCTCAACACCAAGGAGGCCGACAAGCCAGTGCAGATTAAAGGCCTTAGCCGCAAGAAGGAAGAAGAGCCGGCCGAAGCTGTGCTGGTGTAGGTGATTTACAGGAGGAAAAAAGTTATAGGTCCTATGGCTTCTATAGGACCTATACTTTTGTGTGTTCTGGCCTTTTATGGTTAAATAATCCGCCTGCGAAGGATCTAACGAAAGGGAAAGCAGAGAACGAATGGCAATAGTTACTGTTAATCAAGGTGAATCGATTGAGAGCGCGTTGCGCCGCTTCAAGCGCAAAGTGATGACCGAAGAGATCATCAAAGACGCGAAGAAACACGCGTTTTTCATTCCCCCTGGTCAGAAGGCGAAGTTGAAGTCGGCGCTGGCCCGCAAACGCAATAAGAAGAAGGGCCGGATGCGTATTCCTCGCGACTAGTATCTCCTGCACAACTACAGGCCGTCGTCTTATCTCACCAGTCGTCTTTAACCAAGATTCAGAATCGGACGCTCCTGAGTGAGCGAGCCGCCGAAACTGGAGTGTGCTAGCGGCTTGCCCCCTGCGATTTGTATGATTCGGATCTTAGTTACAAACGACGACGGTATCCATTCCGACGGGCTCATCAAACTCGAGGAAGCCCTGAAGCAGATTGGTGATGTCTATGTCGTAGCGCCTGCTTCGGAAATGAGCGGTGCTTCCCACAGCCTTACACTCGCGCGCCCGCTTCGTATCCGGCAGCTCGACAATCGTCACTGGGCCATCGACGGCACACCCACTGACTGCGTTACGCTCGCTCTCAATAAGATCCTTCCCGAAAATGAGAAACCGCACATCTGCGTCTCAGGTATCAATCACGGCGGCAATCTTGGTGACGATGCGACTTATTCGGGCACAGTCGCAGGCGCACTTGAAGCAGCAATTTTAGGCGTGCCTGGTGTAGCGTTAAGTCTCGTGGCGCGCGATAATTTCAACTTCGAAGAGTCAGCGGCTTTTGCTGTTGTTGCCGCACGAAAAGTGCTGGAGGAGGGTTTACCGGAAGGCACGCTGCTGAATATCAATATTCCTCCGGGCGAGATCAAAGGCGTGAAAGTGACGCGCCAGGGAATCAAGAACGCGCGGCCCGTGATTACCGAACACATTGACCCACGCGGCAAACCATACTTCTGGATTGGCGAAGAGTATTTCAACGCGAATTCGGTTGAAGGAACTGATTATCACGCGGTCGCACAGGGTTACGTTTCCGTGACGCCGCTGCGCAGCGATATGACGGACCATAATGCGTTAACGGCGCTCGATACCTGGAACTATCTGAAAGACATCGAACTACTCCAGAAGAGTTAAGCAGCAGAATTCGCTTCCGGTGCAGCCAGCAAACAGACATCGCTCCGGTCCGCTACAGGAATACTCCATTCCACGAGAGCGCATGGTCGCACGCCTGCACGATCACTACGGCATCCGCGATCCAAGAGTGCTCGAGGCGATGCGAATTGTGCCGCGTCATCTCTTCGTGCCTGAAGCATTGCAGAGTCGCGCTTATGGCGATCACGCTTTGCCGATCAGTGCCAACCAGACGATCTCCCAACCATTCATTGTCGCGCGGATGACGGAGCTGCTGGAGCTTGGCAGCGATAGTCGTGTGTTGGAGATCGGCGCCGGTTCCGGATATCAAACCGCGGTGTTGTCGCGGATCGCGGCGCAGGTTTATTCCATCGAGCGTATCGGCGATCTCGCACGCGAGGCGCAGGCGCGCATACGCGAGCTCGGTATCTACAACGCGACCGTAAAATGTTTTGACGGCACCCTCGGCTGGGCCGCAAATGCGCCTTACGATGCGATACTTGTCGCTGCTGGTGGTCCAACAGTGCCGGAGCCGCTGATCGCGCAGCTGAAGATTGGTGGCAGGCTCGTTGTGCCGGTTGGAGAATCACGCGAGAGCCAGCGGCTGATTCGGGTAATAAAAACCGAGCAGGGTCGCAGGGAAGAAGATCATGGAGGATGTGCTTTCGTACCGTTAATCGGACAACACGGATGGTCCGATCGGTAACTACTCAAATATGATTGCAAAAATCATAACCATACTGTCTGGTTTTATCGTCGCTACAATTTCAACCATGGGCTACTCGGGCATCGTTCTTTTGATGGCCATCGAGTCGGCCTGCATACCGCTGCCGTCGGAGATCATCATGCCGTTCTCGGGCTATCTGGTCTCGAAGGGCGAGATGAATCTCTGGTGGGTCGGAGTTGCGGGTGCGGTTGGCTGTGTGTTGGGTTCGCTCGTGGCGTATTGGGTTGGAATGTATGGCGGGCGGCCTTTCATCGAGAAGTACGGGCGCTACATTTTGCTCTCGCGACACGATCTGGATATCGCTGATCGCTGGTTTGCGAAATACGGCGAGATCATTGTGTTTGTGAGTCGACTGCTGCCGGCGATTCGCACGTTCATCGCGTTTCCGGCGGGTGTCGCGCGAATGAATTTGACTCGTTTCGTGATCTACACGTTTGCGGGATCGCTGCCGTGGTGTTTGGGGCTGGCGTACGTGGGCCAGAAACTGGGCGAGCAGTGGGACAAAGACGACACGTTAAAGACGTGGTTCCATCGCTTCGACTTTCTGATCGGCATCGCGGGACTGTTGTTCGTCAGTTGGTGGGTCTGGCGCCACATCAAACACTCCCGCGCTCTTCCGGAAAGTCCGCATTAAGCCGCGGTTGGAATTATCTGAAGTAGCGCATCAATGACATGAATCCGAGTAGGAACTTGTCGCCCCACAATGCGGCCAGGATGCCCGCACTCAGCACAAATATGAGATCAAAGGGAAAGGGTAGTCCGACCAGAAGCATGATGCTGCCTGCGAGAATGACGCCGAAGATAATCCGCAACAAGAGGGTGACAGGGCTCATAACATCTTCACGCGGTCCACTTAGTTCTGTGCCAAAAGTTCAGACTTCAAGCGGCTTTGCCCGAAAGTTCTACATAGTGCGAAGCAAGCGTACCGTTAGCCCGCGATAGCGGGCGGAAGCATAAAGCCTGGGGCGCACAAGCCCCAGGTCCAAAGCAAATTCAGCGAGCGAGCCCGCGATAGCGGGCGACAGCCTGAAACCTAAATGCTGCCGCCCGTTTCACGGGCTGCAAAATTATTCGGTTGTGATCCTGGGGCTTGCGCTCCAGGCTTTATGCTTACGTCCGCTATCGCGGGCTAAGAGTAACGCCTGCTTCGCAGGCGAGGGAACCTTTGCTTGCAGCTATGTAGAACTTTTCGGGCAAGCCTCTTAACATAAATCTAAAACGAAATGCTGTAACTCACTCCGGGGTGGCGTCCGCGTTCGAAGATCGCTCCGATCTGATGCCGCCCAAACGTGTAGTTCACGATCGGGTGAACGCGTACACCGTCAAATAGAATCGTTGAGCTCCAGCGCTCGTCGATCGCGATATTCAAGCCTCCGATCACGCGGGCGCGATCTTCAAACGTGCCATAGGCCACACCTACGTAAGGGCTGATCGGAAGATTAGTCTGGTGCTTCAAACTCTTGCTTACAGTTGCATAGAACGATTGCCCCGACGGCGTACCGATTCGATCTGAGCTGGTACCGACGATTAGCGCGGGTCGCTTGTGGGTTTCAGTCACGATAACAAGGTTCGCGAGTGGGCTAACCTTGCCAGCCAGTGGGTTGTATTCGATGCCGGCCGTAAACCGTGGATGGAAGCGGTAAGTGAGCGTGTTACGCCACGTCGCGCGATCGATCTGATTGGCAATCAATCTCACGCCGTAAGTCCATTTGTAACTGGCTTCTCCTGCCCCGCTCACGGCGCGGCCTTCTCCGGGTCAAAGTGGTCAACTTGGTACCGATGAAACCGCAGGCGTCCGTTCTTTCACAGCACCGGTTTCGTTCAGCGCCTGCGCTTTTGTCGCCGCCAACAACGACTCGATCTCTTTTCGCAACGCTACAGGATTGACCACGCCGGAAATGATCTTTGCAATCTTTCCATCCCGATCGATAACCACAGTGCCTGGCAAAGCTGTACCGAGGCCGAACTTCATCATGTGTTCCGTGGAGCCACCGATCCAGATCGGGAAATTCACTTTTGTTTCTTTTACGAATTCCAGGACTTTTTTTCGGTCGTCAATGTCATCCGTCGAGACGCCGATGACCTGGACGCCCAGCGGCGCAAATTCATTTTGCACTGCTGCCAGGTCGGGCATTTCCTTTCGACACGGAATGCAGTAGGTGGCCCAGAAGTTCAAAACTACGATCCTGCCTCTCAGGTTCTGAAGGCTTTGCTCGACTCCTGACAGATCCTTCAACGCTAAATCTACCGTTCGACCGGCCAGCTTTGTCGCTTGACGCTCTGCGAGACTTGGCGCCAGCACTTGCAGGCTATCGACGCGAATTGTTCTCGTGTCTTTCTTTGTTTGGACCACTCCCTCGACCGCTATGCGCTTACCCACAAAGTCGAGCCAGTTCTTTCCGGGCAATCGAAACTTTCCGGTAGTTAAGTGATAAAGTTTGAACTCATCACCTTCCTGCACCGCCAGCAATGTCGGATCGCCACCCTCGACACATGATTTGGCCTTTAGCAGGTCCTCAGCCGTGCCGAACTCGACTTTGCTCCGATCGGCCTCGGCCCAACACTCAGCACAACAAACAACCTGCCCCTCCAGCCTGGACGTTTGTGCGTTTACGGTGGCGGAAAGAATTAGAAAAAGAAATAAGGCGAAAATTGATGTCTTCATAAAGTCTTAATGTTCTGCTCGCACAGGATAACACGGGCTATACGATTCATCCTTACCTCGCATTGATGCCACAGTGAATCAGCGGTATCATGCCGCCTATCTATGACCGAACTCACACTGACAGCTATTTTTGAAGAGGCCGAAGAAGGCGGTTTCATCGGGTATGTAGCAGAACTTCCCGGCGCCAATACGCAGGGCGAGACTCTTGAAGAGACGCGCGAGAACCTAAAAGAAGCGATTGAGCTCATCCTCAACGCTAACCGCGAGGAGTTCGAAAAAAGTTTCTCAAGCAACGGCAAAGTTACCCGGGAAAAACTCACTTTACGAGCAGCCTGATTTACCTTACTCAACAACAATATGAAACGAGCCGACCTCATCCGGCACCTCGAATCGCACCGCAGTTTCTTCATTCGTGAAGGTAGTAAGCACACCGTTTATCGCAATTCAACGACTGGTGCAGCCACCACTATTCCGCGGCATCGCGAAATCAAAAACCAACTCGCAAGAAAGATTTGTCGCGATTTGGGAGTGCCGCTTCCCTGAAATCTTGGCGGTGGCTGGACCGTCCTGTAAGCTTTTACGCCGAGACATGAGCACAGGACTTTCAATATTCTCAAGGTTGCTCAACAGCGCGGTTGGCGTTCTGTTAATCGCTGTAGCCATAACGAATGCTCAACAGACGATTGGGCCAACCAATAGCGACGCCGAGAAGTTTGCACTCCAACTAACATCCTCACCCGCCGCGAAACGCACGGAACTACTGGCCGCTCATCCCGAACGGATCACAATCGGGTTGCGCAGGGAGCTGCTCCAGCACGGTAATCTCCGCTTCGCCACCACACAGTACGCGCAGGCGCTCGAAATCTATCAACTCGTCGAAATGATTGCTGCACAAATGAACGACAAAGAAGGCCTCGCGGCGACGTGGCTGAACATGGGCAGCGTTTATTACTTCCAGGGTGAATACGAGCGCGCCATCGATCATTATCGAAAGTCAGAAGCTGTGTCCGTCGCGCTGGGTAACCGTCTCGAGGTAGGACGAGGTCGCTTTGGAATTGCACTCACGCTCCAGTCACAAAGAAAGCCCACCGAAGCGCTCAAGACATACCAGGAAGCACTGAAAGAATTCGAAGCCATCGAATCACCAGAAATTGCGACCACACTCGCGAGCATCGGTGGTTTGCAATACGAGCTGGGCGACTACGAAGCGGCGCGCAAGACGTTTCTCAGAATCGCGGAATGGAGCCCCGGCGGCGAGAGTCTCTCGCGAGTCGCCGAGGCGCTTTACATGCAGCACAACTACAGTGAGGCGTTGACCTACTACCTGCGAGCGCTCGACTACCTGCGACCGCAAAACAGTTTCGCGGGAATGATTGCGGCCTATAGTGGCGCCGCTAATTGTTATTACTACCAGCGCAATTACGACAAGGCCCTGGAGTTCTACCACAGCAGCCTCGCAATCGAGCGAAGAGTCAACGATCCAACCGGCATTGCTACACGGCTACAGAGTATTGGCAACGTGCATCGTTTGCGCGGTGACTACGCCTCGGCCCTCGAGAGTTACATGAAGAGTTTGTCGATCGCTCAACAATCGCCCACGAGCGGCACCGTAGCCGGGACCTTGGGAAGCATCGGTCTCGTGCGAGCGTTGCAGGGCGATAACGTCGCAGCCATCGAGTATTTCGACAAGAGCCTGGCGAAATTCGAAACGGACGGCGATCAGGTTGGCAGGGCACGTATGTTGAGCTTGATCGGAAACGCCCGATACGTGCAAGGCGAATACGCGCTTGCGCTCGAGGCTTATGAGAAGAGTCGCGAGCTATACGAGAAACGTTCGGACCAGCTCAATCGCGCGCACCTCCTGCTCGGCATCGGCGCGGTCCACCTGGCCCAACGGAATCAAACACTCGCGTTGCAGAGTTTTCATGAAGCTTTAACGTTCTACACGACGTTGGGAAGAAAGGCGGACATGGCCGACGCGCTGAGCCGGCTCGCTGCTGCTTATCGCGAGCAGGGCGACAACGCGAAGGCGCTGGAGTTTGCGCAAACTGCGGCGAAGGCAGCGAAAGACGCGGGCGTGTTCGCGATAGCTTCGTACGCGCTAACCGAAGCCGGTAAAGCGCAACGTGGTCTAGGCCGTAAGACAGAAGCGTTGAATACGTTTGCAGAGGCGATACAGGTGCAGCGATCGATTCGACCGGAAACTGGTCCGGAGGGGATCGAGACCGAGCGAAGCGGCGTGCCTCCTTACCTGGCCGCGATGGAAACGCTCATCGAGCTAAACCGGGCAGGTGAGGCGCTCGTTCGTGCTGACGAGGCGAAGTCGCAATTTCTGCGCGAGGTGATTCAACGTGGCAACTTCACGATCACGAAGGGAATGACGGGCGCGGAACGCGAGGAAGAATTGCGGCTGGTGGGCGACGTAGCAGCGTTGAAAGTTCGGATGTACGGCTCTCAGGATGCGAGCTACAAACAGATCAACGCGAACGACCCGCTCAAGACTCGTCTGAGTGCTGCGCGCGACGCTTATGAAGCGTTTCGTAAACGACTTTACGCGACGAGGCCGCAGCTCGCGTTGAACCGCGGAGAGCTTTCGACGCTGAATCTCGATGAGCTGCGCCCGTTTGTTAATAACAACACCGCGCTGCTTCAGTATGCAGTCGCCGAGGAGCAGGTGTTCCTGTTCGTTGTCATAGCATCGGACGTCAGGGCCTACACGCTCAACACGCCTCGCAATGAGATCGCGCAAAAGATCAAGGACTTTCGTGGGTCGATCGACAGCCCTTTTGCGGCGCGTGAGCTTTACGACATCCTGCTCAAACCAGCAGAGTCTCAGCTCGCACAGAGATCGAAGCTCATCATCGTTCCGGATGGAGCGCTTTGGGACGTGCCCTTCGAGGCTTTGCAAACCTCGGATGAGAGATACGTGATCGATCAAGCTTCTGTGTCGTATGCAATCTCATTTGCTGCGTTACGAGAGATGCGAAAGCGCCGTGCGCCGAACACGATCAGGCGCGCCCCGGTGTTGGCGGCATTTGGAAGTCCTGCGCTGGGAAACGATGTACTCGAGCGCATGCAGCGGACGTACACTGGTTTGAAGCTGGCGGAGACTGAGATCGGTGAAGTCGACCAGCTCCGCGCGACCTACGGCCCGGCTCGCACGCGCACCTACACCACGACACGCGCGACGAAGGAACGAGTCAAAGCTGAATCGAGTGCCGCGACTGTTCTTCACCTCGCGACACCTGCGATCCTGGACCACGCAGTTCCGATGTACTCGCTATTTTTAATGTCGCCAGATGCCGGCGATGATGGATTGCTGAAGCTGTGGGAAATTACGAGTCTCAACTCAAAGGCGCGCGTCGTTGTATTGCCGCATACGTGGACCACAGGACTTTCGCAAACAGGCGACGCGCTTGTTGCGCTGAGCTGGGCGTGGTTTGTGGCGGGCAGTCCGTCAGTGATTTTGAATCGTTGGGAAGGGAATGCTGAGTTGGTGGACGATCTGCACCAGCGACTAAAAACATCCGAACCGAATGCAGAACAATTGCGACAGGCGATGTTAAAGCTCAGGCGACGCGAAAACCCATCTCACTGGGCCACCTACATGTTCCTCGCAAATTAAGGATTCAACGCCGAAGGCGTTCGCTAATTTCAGCCAGGGTTGGAGCACGCAGCGACAACCCTGGGTAATAAACCACAGCGAGCGAATAACCCTGAAAGGGTTCGCCAACCGCGGAACCCTTTCAGGGTTGAAGACATTTTATTTATGTATACCCAGGGTTCTCGCTGCGCTCGAACCCTGGGCTGAAATTAGCGAACGCCTTCGGCGTTATT
>DATHTI010000313.1:0-2953 GCA_035463335.1 Pyrinomonadaceae bacterium
AGTTCCAGTTTCACCTGCGCCACGTCCTGACGGCGGTTGGCTGCAAGCGACTCCCAACACAATCAAGAGCGCAATCACACTAAAGTTTTTCATATTAACTGTAGGGGTGGCCCTCCGTGGCCACCCCAATGTGAAAGCCCACGCTGGGGTGGCCACGGAGGGCCACCCCTACAAATCACCTTAATGCTGTATGTACTCGTGCAGTAATTTGATCTCGTCCCCCTGCTCACCAACTTCAACACGCAGCAAATCACGCATCGAGAGCATGCCTACCCAGCGCTCGCCGTCGACGACGGGCAGATGTCGACTGCCAATCAGCTCCATGCGCTCGAGCGCCTGGTGCGGCGTCTCATCACACTGAATTACCGCGCGCAGCTCGCTGGTGACGTCGCCGACTTTCACGCTGTTGGGATCGCGCTTCGCGACGATGATGCGATTCAGCACGTCGCGTTCCGAAAACACGCCCAGCAACTTGCCGCCGTCATCGACTACGCAGACGGCACCGATATTTCTCGCGGCCATGAACTCCGCAGCTTCCTGCACGGTAGCCGTGTCCCTCGTAGAATAAGGCTCACGGTTCCGGATCACGTCCCGGATGAGCATCGCTTTCGCCTCCTGTTCTGTAGGGGTCTGGATATTATAGAGAATGCACGGACGCCTGTCTCTATTAAAACAGGCTCGCTTGCGCCGTGGGGCGACGGAAGGTCGAGCCGGCGGGCGCCTGGTGTGTGCGCTTCTTGTTGAAACCGAGGCGCTGGCAGTGAATTTTGAATAGACGTTCTTGTGCTTCCCAGTATTGACCTTTGCCGCGCATGCGTTCGCCGAAGACGCTCGAGTTGAGCTTGCCGTCACGCGCTTCGCGAATGCGATTCAAAACCCGATCGGCCTTGGTCGGTAGCTTCTCACGCAAGCGCTCTTCGAAGTACGGCGCTACGTTGCCGGGCAGGCGCAGCATGTTGATGAATGCATACTCCGCGCCCGCTTCTTTCGCGCGCTTCAATAACACTGGAATGTCCGTCGAGAGACCCGGAATAACAGGCGCGATGCCGATCCCGACCCTGATCCCGGCGGCAGCGAGCGCTTCCATTGCGTGAAACCTCGCTTCGGGAAGTGGAGCGAAAGGCTCGACCGCGCGCGCCGTTTCGACATCGGTAAATGGGATCGTGAAGAACACACCGAGACTCGCGTTGCGGGCGAGATCCTGAAGCACGTCAATGTCTCTGCGAACCAGCGCTGATTTCGTAATCACTCCCACCGGATTTCGAAATTCGGCACAGACTTCCAAACACCGGCGCGTCAGCTTGTAGTTAGCTTCGAGCGGAATGTAGGGATCGGAAGTGAATGAGAAGACGATCTCCGCGCCTTTCCACGACGGTCGCATCAGATCATTGCGAAGCAACTCCGGCGCATTCACTTTCGCAACGATCTTGCGATCGAAATCGGTTCCGGCGCCGTAGCCAAGATACTCGTGCGTCGGGCGGCTGAAGCAGTAAGTGCAGCCGTGTATGCAGCCACGATAGCAGTTGACGGTGTAGTCGAAGCCGACGTCAGGACTGTTGTTGTGAGTGATGATGTGGCGCGTCGCCGTCTCTTCGAAGACTTCGAGCTTTGCTTCGGGGGGTTCACCGATCCATTCGACGGAGTGCGTTAACCACGGGTTCGGTGGATTTTCTACGTACTGCATAATCGGCGTCCATTCGCGTTAATCCGCGCCCAAAACAGCTATAGATTCAATCGAGATGAAGGTAATAAATACCCGCGGCCCGCTTGGTCCTGAGGTCTCGATCAGCTCGATGTAATCGTTCGTAACTTCGGAAATCCGGCCGGAATAGATCCCGCCCGAAACAGTCTTCACATCAACTATCTCTCCCTTGAAGCGGCGAAAAAGATTCTCAATGTGTTGTCCCGCCATTCATCACCTCGTTTCTCCAGTCGCCCACGTCACAAAGAAGTAGCGATACTTATCAGGATCCTCCAGCGTCACAAACCGTCCACCCCAACCTTCGTCAACGGGCGGCAGTACGTCCGCGCCACGCGCAATCAGATCATCGTAAAACTGGTCGACATCTTCAACTCCGACGAAGAAGTGTACGCCGCGCCCGCGTCGCAACATCGTCTCGAGATGCTGCGCGAGCGTAATCTTCAACGCGCCACCGCGAAGCTTCGCCATCGGAGGCTCCGAGTCGTTGTTGACCGACTCGACCTCCATCCCCAGCACTCCCTCATAAAACGCGAGGGATTCCTCAAGACTGTTGACCTCGAGGAAGAGTAGATCCAAACCACTGATCATCTCGACCTCATAGAGTCATCAACACATACAGCCCGTAACCGCCGCTGGCGATCACCGTCCAGAATGCAACCTCCTGGATCTTCGTGTGACGCTTAAAAGGATTCGTCACCGGTAGCGAATCGTTCACCGCGATCATCGCGCTACGCGCCAGCAGCACTCCGAATCCGAGCACACCCAACGCCAGCAGTCCAAGCGGCCAAAGAAAGAAGATGTACTGAAAACGCACCAGCAACAACAGAAAAATACCCGCGATCAAACAAAGTCCCGCGCTCAGGCAATGACCCAAAACCCCGACGTCCCGCGCCGTCGGAGTCGTAACGGGCGTGAAACCCTGCCGGCCGGCAGCACCGGGCTTCCGTCTCGTCGCGTCGTACGAGCTGCGCAGCGTCTGGTCTTTCAGAACGCCGTAAGCCTCGTTCAAAGACTTCATCTGCTCTTCACTGCCGCCGCGATCCGGGTGATGCTTCGACGCCTCCCGTTTGTACTGCCGCTCGATGTCGCTTTGAGAGGCCTCCTTGTCGACGCCTAAAACACCGTAGTAGTCTTTGTTCGAATCAAACTGGCTCATCGCGAATGCCTGATTCTAAGAGGGTGATCCTGGTTTGGCAATCCGCGTCATCCGTGGCTGGAGGTTTCTATTTGCTGAAAGTTGAGAATATCTCG
>DATHTI010000314.1:0-15041 GCA_035463335.1 Pyrinomonadaceae bacterium
CTTGCCGATCTTGTCGGGCGTGAGAAAACTAGTACCCGCGTAATTCGCTTCCATCCAGAGCGAACGATCGAGCTCAGTCGGATGGCCCACTGACTCGTGAATCGTTAGCCACAGGTGCGACGGGTGCAGCACGAGATCATATTTGCCCGGCTCGACTGCCTTCGCGCTGAGCTTCATCACTGCCTCTTCGCCCGCCTGCTGCGCCTCGCGTTTCCAGTCGTGCTTCTCGATGTATTCGTAGCCCATTCCCTGTGGTCCACCGAGCGCGCTGCGCGATTGGAAGTCGCCATTCGCGCGGTTCACGGCAGTAACGTTGAAACTCGGATTAGCGCGAATGATGTATTGCTCGATCCGTGAGCCGTCAGTCGAAGCGTAAAACTTCTGCTCGTTGACGAACCCCATGAACGAGTTGACGAAGCTCACGCCTTTCGTCTTCATCGCGGATTCATTCAGCGACAATAGAAACTGGATCTTGTCGTCAATTGAGACTTCAAACGGATCCTTCTCGAACGCGCTCTTCCAGCTCGTGACGACCTTCGGCACGGGCACGAGGGAGACGCGCTTGCGTTGATAGACCGAGTTGGCGCGCGCGATCTCCACCGCTTGTTGCGTGATACGACGCACGTCATCCGGCGTGACACTGCGGCTCGAAGCGAAGCCCCACGTGCCTTTGTAAAGCACGCGCACGCCAAAGCCGAAGTTCTGGCCGCGCGACACGTTCTGCACCTGCTGCTCGCGCGTCCCGATCGACTCAGTACGATAACGATTGATGCGAATGTCGGCGTAAGTGACGCCGAGTTTACGCGCAGTGCTCAGCGCGATATCGGCGAGCGCGTTTTTATCGACACCGTTTGCGGCAGCTTCTTCGGCGGCCGTGACGCTGTTGATCCAGGAGGGCAGGGAAGCGAGCGACAGAGCACCGGCGGCAACCCCGGCCGTCTTCAGAAAGTCCCGACGAGAGGTGGTCATCGTGAAAGCCTCATTCGGATTTGAATTAAAAGGACGGCGATGATCTAACGCGTCACGCGGGAAAAGTCAACGATTAGCCACAAAAAGGCACAAAAGGCACAGAAGAAAAATTTAGAAGAGATCGTTTTGTGGCGAAGCCTTAAGGCCACCAGCGTTGCGCATCGAATAAGGCCTTGACGGTTGGACCGCCGAGCTCCAGTTTGACGAGCACGGGGGCAAGGCCGTGGATGATGGTCAGCATTTGTGGTCGATCGCGTTCTGCTAATACGGGCGCGTGCGTGCGCCAGAGATCTCGTAGTCGATCGGGGTCGAGGTCGCATAATGCGCGAGAGAGATCCGGCAGGAGATCGTCGTGAAGCAGATCGGCAGGCCCATCCAGCGCGTCTGCAAGTGCTTCGGCGATGAGTGCTTCACGCGGCGCGTTCTGTAGTCGTTTCGCAGCCGCAAGCTTTAGTGAAGCACGTTCTCTCGGATCAGAGAGAGTATCTACCTGTTCGAGCACGGGATCCAACGCATCGATCGGAGTCGCCTTAACAAACTCCAACAGCGCGGCACGTTTCCAGTTTTGGTCCTTGATACGCCCGGCCATTTCCAGCCCCAACTGCGGATTTGCTGAATACGCAAGAACACGTGCACTCGCCGAATCTGCAGGCTGATCGACGAAAGCATATTCACCAGCGGCAATCTCTTCGATTCTCGCCAGCGCCGCCTCCACAAATCGTGGCCACAGCTCTTTGGGAGCATCGCCGGCCAGGAATCCGGCCATGATTGCCTGTTCGTATGGCTCTTTTTCAGCTTCAACGATTTCAGTCGCCGTCGTCCACCGTGCAAGATCCAAATGCGGCGCAAGTTTGGAAAGCACATCACGACGCAGATCGCTCTCTTCAAGCTGGGGCACGAGGGCGAGTGCCTGATCCAGCAACTCTCCGCGTTTCGGCTCAGGCATTTTGGGCGCAATGACAGCGAGGAAGAGCGCTTCACCAAAGGCGCGCCACTCGTCTTCCATGCCCGGCGCTTCTTCAGTGAAACGAGCAAACGCGTGATCGCGTAGCCCCGGATCAAACTGATCGATCATTGCCTGGAGCGCCCAAACGCGACGCTCCGGGTCAGTCGCACGCGCGGCGATATCGATGGCGCGCTCGAGGATTTCTTTTCGTTGCGCTTCCGGCGCGCGCCGCGCGAGGGCAGGCAATGCGACTTCCGCTTTCGACGTTGCGTCTTCGATCTCGTCGACCGCTTGCAACGCTTCATTGAATGATTGATCGTCGAGTTGCGGAGCGAGTAGAGCGATCGTGCGCGCTCTGATGTAGTCAGACTGCAAGCGCGCGCGCTCGAATAGCTTGCGTCGTACATCCGCGTCAAGGTTGGCTGATAGAGCTGAGGCAGCAAACAGTGCTTCACGCTCGTCACCGATCCTCATGACAGCGGAACGAGCTTGCGTGAGCTGAGCTGGCGTCGCAGCCTCCACAAGCGCGTCTATACACTCGAACCGGCCTTCGCCGTCACGCACCTCGCCGATGATCGTAAGAGCTTCGTCGATCTCACCGCCTTTCAGAGCAGGTGCCAGGTTCTTCAGCGCAGAAAGCTTTTCCGATTCTTTCAAACCGCGAATGCCGGCAAACGCAATCATTAGTAATTGCAGGTGCTGATCGTTTTGCGTCGCAGTCAGCAATGCCGACAACGCGCGCATTCGACGCGCTTCATCGGGCTCTTCATTTACACGCTCGACAATTTGCTGGATTACTTCCTCAGACACGGCCGGCGAAAGCATCGGCAGCAGCGTGGCCGCGCCCTGCGCCGCGAAGAGTGGGTCATCGCTCAGTTGCACCAGTGCCAATGCTTTGCCCAGTTGCACCTCATTCAAATAAGGTGCGATGCCCTTGAGCGGCTCGAGCAGCAGCGGCTGGTCCTTCATAATCATTGGCAGGATGTCAGACAAAATTTTCGGCAGATGCGAAAAGCTTTCGTAGATGTGGTCGAGCGCGGCTTCAAGGTCCACTTCGGTGATCGTCTTGAGCACATCTTCGACAGCACCTTCGCGTTCGCCCGGGGGCAAACTCGCAACGCACCTCGCCATCGCACTCGCTCTCGACACAACATCCGGAACATCTTGCGCACGATTCCAGGCGGCCACGCGCTCGTTCAGCTCGATCAGCCTGGCTACCAGCGGGACCTCACACCAGCCGCGCGCGACAACGTTTTCGAGTGGCTGAATCGCAGCCATGACGAGCTGCGTCAAGGCGTAAAGATCGAGCGACGGCAACGCCAACTCGATTGCAGCGGCGCGAAAGAGATCGCCAGTTGACGCGCACACTTCGATAATTTCATCAATCACCGCCTCGCGCTCTGGTCCATCGAGATGGCGTGCAACTGTAGCGAGTGCCGCGACTTTCGCATCGCCGTGTCCGGCGCGCCGCGCGAGTGCGAGGGCTTCGGCGGCGCGGCCGTCAGTCGCGAGCGCATCGAGAAGCGGTTGTAAGTTGGAAGGAAACTCGTCGAACAGTCTGACGGCGGCGAGGGCCTCATCAATGAGCTGGATTCGCAACTCGTCCTGAGCCTGGTCCAACAAACCCGCAAAACACATGGGCCGCTGTTTTGGGTCCGGGCATTGCCGTGCGTAAGCAGCAGCACACTCGATGGACCACTCGCCAGAGCGAACTAAAGCCGCGGCAAGTGACACCGGAACGTTCCCGGCGATTGCGCTCACTGATGCACTGCGCAGCGCGTGTGTCATTACCTCCGGCAAGTCTGTGGAGGGATTGTTGATGAGTCGTGCGAGTTGGAGTCGGTAGGCATCGACGTTGCCTGCCTTATCAGACGCTTCAAACCATGCGTTCCGTCCTTGCGGAGTTGATGCACTCAGCAATTCGGCCAACTCTTGTTTGCAGTCAGCAAAGGCCGCCAGGTGGTCGATGAGATGACGGTGGAAATAACCGTCTTCCGGCCCACTCGCCCAGCCATCGATGCACTGCTCACGATAGTAATCGAGCAAAACTTTTTGGAGTCGAGTCGCATCGGCCGTCAGATAATCAGCGACGAGATCGTGAACATATGCAATCGGTGGCGTGCCAACGATGCGAATAAGGGCTTTTCGTGGAAACTCAACCAGCAGCAGACGCCGTCCATCACGTTCCTTTAGTCCGGCAACTGACTTCCAGAACGCGACGATCGCGGATGCGGCCACGCCCTCATTCCAGAAAAACGCGCCGAGCTCAAGAAACCGGTCCGCCGCATTCGCATCAGCCGCGCGCAGCATGTCTACGCTCGCCTGGATCACATTGAGCACGTCCGGGTATGGATAGTTTGGCAACTGCTGCTGCGCAAAACTCAGATCCGCGTCGCGCAACGCGTCAAGCAGATCCGCCCACGGCATGCCATCGCGTGCCAGAGCACCTTGCAGCGCGAGTGCGAAGGGAAGCCCGCCACACTGTTCTGCAACGAGTCGTGCATCGTCAGGTAGATCCTCGATTGGAAGCCCAACCCAGTCGGCGAGTTGGACCATTGCCGCCGCCAGTGAGAGGGCATTGACGGCCTGCGAGTTAGCGCCGAGACTCGTCGCAATTCCAGCATCTCTCGTCGTCACCAACAAACGCGACACCGGCGAGATAGCTTGCCCGAGCGAAGCAACCTGGCTCACGGCCCACGCGTTATCGACGACGATCAGGCAGCGACGCTGGTCCAACCACTGGCGCAGCGCACTCACTGCCTCGCTCAGTCCCGCAGACGTGGCCACGGTCTGACCCGCGGCGATGAGCACACTTCGCACCGCATCAACCGGAGTGCTTGTAGTTGTGAGATCGACCCAGATGACTCCGTCACCGAAGACACGTCGCGTGCTGGTCGCCCGTGCAAATGCCGCCGCCAGCACAGACTTACCAACGCCACCCATGCCGTGCAGCACCGTCGTTCTCTCAGGTGGATCCAGCACTACCGGCTGCTCGACTTCATACAGGATTGTGCGTGCGAGCTGGGAGAGATCGTCGGGACGTGGCTGGAAGTGCGGTGGCACTGATGGAATAGATCCCGCTAGCACGCCGAGTGGGGGCACTGGCTCGTTCAGAACCCGCAAGACTTCCGCGAGTGCTGCGTCGACGGGTCGCGTGTGGCGCACGTCGGGACAATGAAGGTTCTGCAATTCAGGCGGGACGATGTTGTAGTCGCCGAGCCGCAGAATCGGTGTGACTGCCTTGCCTTCGACGAGCGCCGCCTGCCACTCAGCGCGCACATAATCTGACTTCACAGCCGCTGGACCAAGTACCACGAGCAGCCGATCGCGCTCGCGAATCGCGTCGCGGATCTCCTGAAGGAAGGTCAGCGACCGGCTGGGCATGTGCTCGCGATCGAACCAGGCGTCAACCCCATCCGCTTGCAAGTGATTGTAGAGATCGCGGACGTAAGGTTCGTCGTCTGATCGTGCGTAAGAGAGGAAAACTCCGGTCATCTTTAGCCACAAAAAGGCACAAAAACACAAAAAAAGATATGACTATCTTGTTAAGCCGGCAAATTTTGTAATCCTGTAAACGTCTGCGCCGGCATGTCAGCGTTTCACAGGACTACAGGATTTTCATGATTAACCTGATGCCGGACGTAATCGTCCCATCATCTTCGAATCGACATATTGTCCATCGCGGAAGGCGTGCTGTCTCATTGTCCCTTCATGCTCAAAACCGAAACGCTCGTAAAGATGAATCGCCGCCTCGTTGTCGGCATAGACTTCGAGCTCCAGTCGCGTGAGATTGAGCCAGTTGTCGGCGAAGTCGATAATGGCGCGCATCAGCTCCTTTCCAACACCCTTGCCTTGCCACTCTTCATGAACGGAAATGCCGATCGCGCCTGCGTGCCGGCGACGCGGCCTATGAGGAAACGTAGCGACGCTAACCATACCGACAATGCGATCGTCGATGACCCCTACGAGGTAGTAAACGCTGTCGATGTTTTCCGAGAGTCGACGTTGCCACAGCTCGCGCGAAGGATACGGCACCTGCAGTGTTCCTTCGTACACCTTCGCCGAGGTAAACATCTCGTACACCTGCGCGTAATCGCTTACCTCGGCGCGACGTATTTTCAGACCTTGGATCGCCACGATTTGTTCCTTATCGCTCTGGTGCCGTTCTCGAGCGACGCAGCATCCACGAGTAGAGCAGGATGATCCGCGCCGATCAGTCCGGCCATGTAGCCGCAGATGCCCGCGATCAGAAACCCGCCGATTAGCACAAATGGAATTGCGATAAGCGTGAGAGTGATTGCACTTTCCGCGAGCACCGTCGAGCGCGCGAACGTAAACGCGAGATAACCTGCGATCAATAGACATGCAATCGTCAGGATGATGATCCAACTGCCTGGAATGTCGCGGTCGCGATCGTCCTCTCGTTCGTTAGTACGAGAACTGGCGAGCGTGTTGACCAGTCCGCCGACAACAGGTTTCGCGAGCCTGGCGAGTGTGTAGATCGCAGCGATCCCGATCGCGCCGGCGCCGATGAAGCGCACCTGTGTACGCCAGATTCCCAGCGTGTGAGCGGCGAGGGAGGCATCTGGCACCGCCGGTTGCATTGAAGTCAGGATTGGCACCGCGATGGCCCACGAGATGATCAGTCCGGTCAACATTGCCATGCCGACTGACAGTCCGACGAGATGACCTGCGCCGACGAGTGCGAGCGAGAATGCGACGTCGTAACCGCTTGAAGCAGTTGTGCCGAGACGGAAGAACCCGGTGACTGACGCGGCAGCGATGCGTGTCGCGGTTAGAACCGCAAGTCCAGCCGAGGCGAGGGAGCCGAGGATCACGGCGGTGAGACCTTCGCGTGCCTCGCCCGTGTCGTCCTTCGTCTCGCCGCGTGTGCCCGAGCCGACTTTCAAAACTTCAGCAGCCGCGACGCCTTCGGGATAAGGCAGATCCGAGTTGGTCACGAGCGCCCGTCTGAGTGGAATCGTAAACAACACGCCGAGCACACCGCCGCTCACGCAGATCAGAAACGATTGCCAGAACGGAAAGCCCGTCCACCAACCAACGATGACTAATCCCGGCAGCACAAAGATGATCGCGGAGAGCGTGCCCGCCGCGGACGCCACGGTCTGGACGATATTGTTTTCCAGAATCGAGGAGTCCTTCACCATGCTCAGGATCGCCATCGAGATCACTGCCGCCGGAATCGACGACGCGAAGGTAAGGCCGACCTTGAGTCCGAGATAGACGTTGGCCGCTGTGAAGATCGTCGTGATGAGCGCGCCGAGAATCAGCCCGCGTATGGTCAGTTCCTTTGGTTTCATATGCCGGGTAGCTTCTTTTTGTTTTATCCGCGTTCATCCGCGACTACTAAGAGCCGGCTTACGGACCACGGTGATTTTGATCGTCGAAGGATACTGCCGCGAATGATGCACCGCGTTACGGGCGACGACGCCCTTCGTCTCGTCGTAATTGTTTCCACCGGTGTTCAAATTACGATCGAAGCGCGGGAAGTTGCTGCTCGAGACCTCGATGCGAATGCGATGACCGGCTTCAAAGTAATTGCTCGTAACCATCGGCCCGAGCGTCACCTTGTACACCTTGCCGCGCTCCATCCACACCTTCGGTTTGTCGTACCCGTCGCGATAGCGCATGCGCTGGATCGTCTCGTCAAGGTTGTAAGCACGACCGTCGGGATAGACGTCGATCAGCTTCACTGTGAAGTCAGTGTCCTTCGCATCAGATGACACGTAGAGCGTCACTTCGATCGGTCCACTGACTTCGATACCTTCTTTCAACGGTTCCGTACTGTAGACAAGGACATCCGGGCGCGACTCGTTCTTCCGCTGGTCGAAAGCGCCGGCGGTAATCGCATTTCCGGTGCAGCAAACATTGCCGCCGTAAGACGGCACCGGGTTCACCGGATCGTATTCAAACGTGTCAGGATTGTCGGTTGCCGGCGCTGCTTCCGCGAGCACGCCATCGCCGTTCATCGTGTTTGCTTTGCCACCGCTCGAAAGGAAAAAGCTGAGCGACTGCGCGCCAGCGGGCGGCCACGTGTCAGACGACTGCCACTTGTTGATACCCATCGTGTAGTAACGCACGCGCGGCATCTTTTCGAGGATTCCGTTGCTCTCGCCTTTGAGGAAGTGATCGAACCACCCGTATGTCAGCTCGTCGTAATTCAAGCGTGCGTCACCAACGCTACGCTCACCGATCATCGTGTTTTCTGTCGCGCGCTTGTAAGCGCAATGGAGCACCGGCGCAATCACAGCGTACTGTTGATTGGCGATCTCGGGAGACGCCGTCTTCCGCACATGATTGAAAGCCGCCAGGTTTGGACCAACCGACACGTCGTACCACGACATGAACCAGAAGCCGGGAATGTTGATGCGCATGTTGTCATGCCAGAGCCCGCCTTTGTACCACGCCGGATCGTTCGGCTCGCGTTGAATCATCGCGCCGCCAGTATCTACCGGCATGCGATCGGCGAAGATGCCGTGCGGTGCATCGATAGCTTTTAAAATGTCTTTGACTGGAAGATGACGCAGCGCCTTGGACCAATCCACTGTGGGCAGTTGCGGTGCGAGATCGAATGCCTTCGACGCGCGGACCAGATCTTCCTGCGACGTGTTCGGCGCGAACATCGGGCGCACCTGGTTCTGCTGGCCGTAGAGCCAGGCGATAAACAGCATTTGCACCGCACCGCCGCGATACCAGTTTCCCTGTTCAAAGTAGGGAGCAACACGTCCGACGCCGGCGCCAAAACCCTGCGGAATCATGGTCGTGTAGGCGGGATTCTCCTGCGCAGCGACGGCCAGTTGCCACTCAGCCGTAGAGGAACAACCGATCGTCCCGACTTTACCGTTGGACCACGGTTGTTTCGCGATCCAGTTGAACTCGTCGACGCCGTCGGTGAGCGGTGGTCCGAGGATGTCGTAGTTGCCTTCGGAAAAGAAGCGGCCGCGCTCGTTCATCTCGACAAACGCATAGCCGCGCTTAACCGCCTCGAGCTCGTTCGAGAGATCGCGCGGCGCGCTGTTGCGGATGTCCCAGTAGTTGAAGTTGTAAGGCGTGCGCACGAAGATCGTCGCATACTTTTTCGACGTGTCTTTGGGGCGGTAGACGTCGGTGGCGATCCTGACGCCGTCGCGCATCGGAATCATGAGCTTGCGCTCGACGATCGCGATTGACTGGAGCTCGTTCTCGATTGCTCTGCGTTTTTCGAGTTGTTCCGGCGTGAGTGGCGGGCGCCCGCCTTGCGAGTAGACGGTTTCGGTGCCGGGAATGTGAACGAAAAGGCAGAGGGCGAGTAGGGCAAGAGCTACAGTCCAGAAGGTCTTCTTGTGCATGCGTGCACTCCTGACTTGGATTGTGTTTTAGCCGGGGTTGCGGAAATCATGCCATTTATACAGCAATGTTCGTTCTTTATCACGGTCCAGACCGGCTTTTAGCTCGTCGTTCGCGCGATTTGTTTGGAACCACGTGAGGGTGTCGCTGATCGTGGCGCCCAAGGGACGGAAGTTCAGGCCGGCAGCCACAGCTTTAGCGGGGCTGATAAACATGAAGCCCTTCAAGTGTGGCGCGGCTTCTTCCGGCAGCCAGAGCGGCAGCTCACTCCAAGCGGCGACGTTTTCCTGTATGAGGAAGTCTTCTCTGATCCACGTAAACTGAGCATCGCTGCCGGTAACAGATTTACATTCGTCAAGCAGGCGCTGCATCGTTAGGCTGCCCGGTTGGCTGTGAGCGTTATAGGCGCCCGTGGCCTTACGTTCGATCATGCTGATGGTCCATTCCGCCAGATCGCGAACGTCGATTAGTTGAATGAAGCGATCCGGGCGACCGGGAGCCAGCACTTCGCCGCCGCGAGCAACGCGCACGGGCCAATAGGTAAATCTGTCAGTGTAATCGTGTGGGCCAACAATCAATCCCGGGCGAATGATCAGCACGCGATCGGGCATCACATCTTCTGCCTCCTGCTCGCACAGTGCTTTCAACCCACCGTATAGCTCGCCGTAAGAAGGCTGGCCTGACGTATCGATCGAGTTTGCGTGTTCTAGTTGTTCGCTGGTGAGGGTGCGAAGCGGGTACGTTTCTTCGATGCCGTGAATGCTGACGTCCCGGTAGACATTTTGAGTTGATATAAAGACATACCGCTCAACTTCGTCCGCCAAAACCTCCGCCGCCGCCCTCACCGCGCGCGGCAGATGCCCGGACGTATCAACAACCGCATCCCACCGCCGGCCCTGGAGTTTATGCAGCTCACTATGCCGATCACCTTTTATGACCTCGACCGCCCCGAGATCCTCAGTCGCATAATTCCCCCGATTAAAAACCGTAACCTCATGCCCCCGCGCCTGCGCAGCGGTGACAACATGTCGCCCCAGAAATCGCGTCCCACCAAGGATCAGCAGCTTCATGCGCCGTTAGACTACATGATAAATCTGCTCAACGGCCACCATAACTGCCTCTTCTCTCAGCGTTTCAGAAGAGACGTCCCTTAACTTATGTGCATATCGCGCAACTAAAGCGAAGTCCACCGACAACGCTAGCGGTGCATCGGTATAGATTAGATTGATTCGATCCGGAATCTGATTCCCGAATTGAGAAAGGTAGCTGCCGTCGAGACCTCTCAGAATCGTACACCCACCGAATGTGTAGGTGAATTCCTCTTGAAATATCCGTAGCAGTTTGTCGTATTCAGGACGATGAGGATCAGGGATATAAACTTCAACTCTTACCCGTTCGAGCAGTGGCAAGGTACCGCTCCTTTCGTTCAGGAAACTTTTTTATTCGTTCAATAACTTCTTCCCTTGTGAGGTTCGCGCGCGGAGGCCGCGGCTTCTTTGTTTTCGCGGTTTTGTCTTTCTTCATAGTCGCATTATCTATGATGCGTTGGTTTTGTCAACCATCAGTTCCTTAACATCTACGACCTTTCCCGCTTTGCTATCAGCTAGACCAGCTTCGATCGATTGACGCACATAGATCACGTGCATTAACTCATCCCAAGTGACATCCTCCGGCAACCTTTCGATTAACCGGAGAGCTTCGCTTTTAACATTTTCAGCACTCATACCCGACCCAAACCTGCTTCCCAGAGCGCGTTGCGCAGTCGTTTCTTCTTTATTAAACCTATTCTGAAATCGTGTCGGTCGGATTGTGCCGTGAACGACAGGCTGCCCGTTGGACTTAACTTCATGTCGCTAATTTCATTCGCGCCAATGCGCAGTGGAAGCGGGAGCGTCTTGGCAAATGCAGTGTACGCCCTTTCGGCCTTCAAGTGTTCAGTATGACGATCGGCGTGCCTTTTAAACTCTTCGGGCAGCAATCCTTCTCTCCAAAACTCGGTGCGTGACAAATAGGAGGCACGTAATTTTTGCAGGATATAAAGCGCTGCAAACATCAATAGCGCAATTTGATGAGGCATATCGTGCGTGATTGTTTTTCTTTGCTCTTCCAGATCGACTTCAGGAAAGAAGTAGATTGTTTCACGAGTGATAAAGAGATCGCCCGAGAAGATGTACTTTCCTGCTATGCGGTAGTAATTAACGTTTCTGAACCTGATGGGAAGGCCCATATATCAACTCACTGGTTCTTTTTTAGCCAGATGATGTCACCCTGATCTTTATCTCTACCTGTAGCCACCTTATTCGTCAGTAAGTCTTTTTTGGAAAGTATGAATATTTCCAGGTTATCAAGCACAATACGGACCCGGTTCTGCCACGCCTCTTGAAACTCAACCCCATCAATCCCTGTTAGCAGATCGATGCGAGACGGCTCGACGCCAAACTGGACGATCAGATCTGTGGAAGTAAAATCCTCGGCGGATAACTGTTGGGCTGGAGCTCCAAATTTACTGAGTGCGCTCATTATTCTGTGCGCATTTTCTGGATCGTTTCTGACCCATAGTCCAGATCGCCTGTAGCGCGTGGAAATCCATGAGCAGCGAGCGCATAGGCTCCGACGATTAGGAAATCAACGTTTTCGTCTTTTAAGCACGACAACATGTCTTTGAAGTCTGGGTTTAACATTCAGGTTTTCCTTAAAAGACCATGCGTTCAGCGCGAGCTGCCACATCATCCCGATCAGCTCTGCGGGTGTTTTTTGTTTAAGGTCACTGTCGTGATCGGCACTGTGTAAGGCACGTTTGGTGATGGAGATGCTTTTCATGAATCGTGAGCTTCTCATGCTGCTTTGCAACAACACGATGTGACCTAGGATAAAACCTCTCTTACCTGAGATAAGGCGGTGAGAACAGCTTTGTTTAATTCGTCATTATCGTTACTCGCCTGTTTGTTGGTTCCGTAGTTTTTCAGAGTGTATAAACGCGCTGATTCAAAGAGTCTGTCGAAGATTCCAATTCTCATCCCTAGAAAACTTTTGTCTGTATAGATCATTGTCCATCCAAATCCTCTTTGAATTTCCGTTTTAAGTCCCTCAAACAAAACATCTTCACCAAAAAACAGGAGATTAGAACCTCCCGCGGGTGAGACCACAAACTGGCAGCGGTTCATACAATCATTTCGATTAGAAATGAAGTCAATAAGTTAATCCAAACGTGCCTTTCGTTCTTCATTTGTTTCTCTTGCGGCCAACGGACTGGCATGGGGAGAGATTATAGCCTGTAATGATGCCCCCTCCTCGATCAGACGAATCATTGTTTTCCCCTCGTCTTCCAGATACTTTGAATATTCTGTCCTGTCGGGTTCGCTGAATTTAAGCCTGGCAGTATTGCCAATTGAGGAAATGCTCGCTTGCATTCTTAGAATGAGATGTTTGACACCCCTTGGGGAATCCAATTGTTGGTTCATATAGCTTACTATCTTTTGAGTGCGTGCCATGGCTCCTTCAAGTGTTTGAGGTAAGGTTCTCGCTCTAACTTCTTCAGCCGCGTCACGTACTATTCTTGATAGTTTCCTAAGGCCGTCTTGAGAATGTGGACTATACCTTCGACAGAAAAACCCCCGTAAATCGAAGGGGATATCCTCCATGTTCTGCGTAAGCAACAAAACGTTTTTGGTGCGAGTATGTGCTAAACCTAATTCGTAAAACACATTTGAATTTTTGCCCGTAAGATCAGCGATTATTAGCTCAGCTGTTCCTATGCCATGTAGCGTTCGCGCAAGTATAGGCTTCCCTATGCGAAGATCATCAGCACGAGTACAGGTCATCAGACCTCGTAAAGATCGTTCGATTGTTTCGTAAACGATGGTAAAGTCCTCCGAGAATGGCATAAGGACAAAGCAATTGCCGGGAACAGCACTCAGGTGCTTAATTCGGAAGAAATCGTGAGGATGACTCAATGTGACATCTTCGAGATTGAAATCCATAGCCCCTCTTTAAGCAAGAACTCATCCAGCCGTGCGGTTATGAGTGAGACCAATGAGACGTCAGGGTTGTAGAAGCACGAGTCGCAAGGTGATCGTCGTGACGGCCCAGCGGTAGATTTTTGACATTCTACAACCGTTATGCAAACGAAGCGAGTTGATCATAAAGCTTCAACTCGCCCTCACTCGACGTAACTATCGTAAACACCAAGTTCCGGTGATAGGAAAACAATGTTCGGTCGTAAACGTGATCGCTGCAGACCAATTCGCTGCATTGCCAGCGGTATTTCACGGTTCTGCATGAACCAGCGCCAGATGTTGCCGGTGCGCATGTTTTCGGCGCTCAGGAGGATGATGCCGGCGTTGATGCCGATTACGTCTGTGTCGATCCAGTTTGTCTTGGGGTTGAAGGCGTCGACGAAGCCATACTTACCGTAGATTTTTGAGCCGTATCGAGAGTGCATTGTTTCAAGGGCACGGGTGGAGAGCTCTGGGGTGAACATCAGGGAGCCACCGGCGGCGGAGGGGACCACAGTGCCGTCGATGTCGGGATCGCGTGGTGGACCACCCCAGGCGAGATAGCCTTTCGCACTGTCAGATGCAGTGATGCCCCAGATGTCCGGTCCAAATGCGGGAAACTCGTAAGCGAGGTTTATGCAGAAGGCGCGATGAGCGAGCGTGGCGGAAATCGAGTTTTGAAAGTAGTCAATGCGATCGCCTCTGGTCTCGCGGCGATTGCGATAGTCGATCCAGGCGTGCGCGTACTGGTGCATGAATAGAGGCACGCCGATCGTCGTGAAGTAACTGTGTCCTTCGTAGCGATAACGATCGCGCCACAAGGCATACCATGATGCTGGTGAAATCGGGTAAGTAGGCGAGCCGATCGCGAGCACGTAAAGAATCGTGTCTTCGCTGTACGTGTCCCAGCGCGCGCGCAGAAAGCCTGACTCGGGTTTCCAGCCATGCGACAGAAGCAATTGATGGCCGTTGAGCATCCAGCGAAAGTCGACCCGGTTGTAAATGCGGGTGGCGCGTTGCACGATTTCGCGATCGTCGCGAAAGCACTGGCGCACGGTGAGGACACCAGCGAGCAAAAGCGCCGTGTCGATCGAAGAGACCTCACTGTTCCACCGTCGCTCGCCGGTCTTCATATCCAGCCAGTGATAAAACCAGCCGCGCTGATGAAAAGCGTGCGTATCGAAGAAGCGAAGCGTATTGCGTGTGCGTTCGAGTGCTTCGGCTCTGGCGATCCAACCGCGATCAGCGGCAATGCAAAGAGACGTCAAACCAAAACCGGTGGCAGCGATACTGGCGACGTTTTGATGACTGCTAGGCAGAGGCGAGCCGTCCATGCGTGCGCGATCGGCCACGAGGCCTGTTTGCGGATCAGCTTGTTCCCAGAAGTATCGAAACGAGCGCTGCTGTAGATCGCCAATGAACGATTGCCCCGCAACGTGGCCACAAAGAAGGAGTAGCCACAAAAAGGCACAAAAAGCACAAAAGAAGATTTTTAGTTTCGAGGTCGAACCTGGATCTTCTTTTGCGCTTTTTGTGCCTTTTTGTGGGCTAATTGACATCAAACTTGGCTTCGAGGACGTCTACGGAATTGGCACCGACCATAACTTGAAATGTGCCCGGCTCGACTACGTATCGCATCTCACGATTCCAAAAGCCGAGATGCTCCGGCCCCAGCACAAATTCAACACGTCGCTTCTCGCCCGGTTGTAAAGATACGCGCTGAAAGCCTTTCAACTCTTTCACAGGCCTCGTCATCGAAGCGACGAGATCGCGGATGTAGAGTT
>DATHTI010000315.1:0-2441 GCA_035463335.1 Pyrinomonadaceae bacterium
GAATGGTGCGGTTCGTCGTCTAATAAAGTGACGATGTTAAGTTGACGCTCAGTATTCAGTTGAAGAGCAACAAACGTCGCTTCGGCGATGGGAAATTCAAGCACGTGTGAGCCGGAGTAATCGGCGATCCCACCCATAACGTCCAACCGTCCGGGCGCACGAGTGACGATCAAATCAGTTTTCGTGTCGAATAGCTCGCGGGCAAGCGCAAAGGGATGGGCGTTAAGTGTTTTGAGCAGGTCTATGAAGTCTTGTGCGTCGCGGAGCATTTCAACTCTTATTAAATAAACCGCGATTCTTCAGCGCCGCTTGCAAAAGAGGTTCGATAGTGGTCCGAATGCGGTCATTCGCGTAACCCACCCAACTCACGTCCGGCTCAACTGCCAGTCGTGCACTGAGTGGACCACCATCGACGCCCGTAACCATCACTCCTGCTTCACGCGCGATAAGCTCGGTGCACAAATCGTATGGATGACAACACATGAGTCTCGGCAATCCGCGTTCACCAGTGACGGGCTCCATCTGCGCTCTGAGATCCGCCGTGAAACGATCGTGCCCGGCTATTAATTCGTAGAGCTGACCGGCGGTTGATGTGTACTGATCCTCGAAACACTGTGCTTTGCCGGACTGGGCCGGGCCGAGCGCGCTGCGCACAATCTCGTCGTCGATAGCAGCCAGCACGTCGCGCACTCCCGGGAAGAAACGAACCACCTGTGAATAACTCTGATCGATATTCGTTGCGCTCGAAGGGTGCAATTCCACAGCACCGTGCTCGCCCGTCAAGCGATTGAATCGTTCCGCATGAAATCCCTCACCCCGGAAAGCCCAAAGAACGTCAGAAAGATGTTGCTTCACCAGTGGTATCTCGGTTTGCACGGCGAGCTCGATGTCATTCAAGCTCGTCTCCGGGCCACGATTGGGAGCGACACCAGTGAGTATCCAGCCGCTGCGTTTCTGATACATCAGACCGCGCGTTCCATCGATCGGATCTACGATGATTCGCCACGCGACATCAGACTCCGCCGTGCCACGCGGCAGAATCATCCGACCATCCCTCAAGCCCTCCGCGATGAGCAGAACAGGTACGCGCGACGCCACTTCGCGCTCGAAGAAGTCGATCAACACTTCTTCACTAACACGATCGAGCGCAAAGATCGTATCGCATTCCTCTTCGCCAACGACTGTCGCCAGCTCGCCCGCCGTCGCACGCTCACACGCCTCGACAACCGAAGCGCGAATCGTTTCGTGCAAGCGACGCAGAGGCTCAAGCAGCGTCCCAATGTCTTTCATATGGCTGACTCTTTGTAATGAACGTTGGCTTGCGCGCGCAGCTCCGCCGCTTTCTCATCAGGCGAGGTGTCGCTGAGAAAATTGCCGCCACCAACTTCCGGGCCCGCGAGAAACTTCATCAGATCCGGTTTGCGCAACGGCGGATGGAATTCGATGTGGAAATGAAAACCAGCGTAATCGCCGCCGTCAGTGGGCGCCTGGTGCAGCGGCATGACGTATGGAAACGACATCTGCCAGAGATTATCGAACCTGACCAGCACGTCTTTCAGCACACTCGCGAAATCGAGAACTTCGCTCGCGGAAAGCGTCGCCAAACTTGGGTGCGTCTTTTTCGGAGCGACAAACACTTCATAAGCATAGCGCGCGAAGTACGGCAGAAACGCGATTGCCGTTTCATTCTCAGCAATGATACGAGTGCCTGTTTGCTGTTCGGCGGCGATGATGTCATGGAAAAGCACGCGACCAGTTTCTTGCAGATATTGTTGACTTGCACGAGCTTCGGTCTCGATTGTCTTGAAGACAAAGTTTGTCGCATAGATCTGGCAATGCGGATGTGGATTCGAGACGCCGACAACCTCGCCTTTGTTTTCGAAGACGAGCACGTGCTTGATGTCCGGCATGCGACCGAGCTCCACATACTGTTGCTGCCAAACGTGCAGCAGTTGCTGAATCTCATCAATCGTCAGCTCAGCGAGGGTGAGGTTGTGCCTCGGACTGTAGCAGACGACGCGTGCGATCCCTCGCGCCGGACGATTCTGATAGAGCCCCAGCGGCGGCTCGAGCAAAGCCGGCGCATCGTGCGACACACATGGATGATCGTTATCGAAAACGTAAGTCTGCGCGTACTGAGGATTGACTGCGCCACTGACGCGCGTGTTCCCGGGACAGAGATAACAGTGGGGCACGTACGGCGGCAGCGCCGGCGCACTCTTCTTCACAGTGCCGCCACTCCACGGCCGATCCTGCCGGTGCGCCGCGACAATAACCCACTCCTCTCTCAACGGATGCCACCGCTCTTCCCACATACGGAACTCCTAAACACAGTCACAGCAGCAAACATGAAAAGGATACTTGATTTCACCGGCACAATTGTAGGGGTGGCCCTCCGTGGCCACCCCAGCGTAGGAATGACGACGTGGGGTGGCCACGGA
>DATHTI010000316.1:0-5253 GCA_035463335.1 Pyrinomonadaceae bacterium
CGGCGATGCGCCGGATCACGCCGCTCGAATTTGCTGTCTGGATCAAGAAGGTGGAAGACTTCGCTCGTGACGGGCGAACGGAAGCACTCAATTCATTCTACGGGCACACAGTCGTGCGCGACCCGCAGAAGACCGAAAAGCCAAGCCCAACTCCAACACCAAAGAGTAACAATCAACCATGATCACCCGAATACTCTTCATTTTTCCCCTTGTCCTGTGTCTTGGAATCGTTGCTGTGGCCGCAACTCCGCAGCGAGACCACCTGACGCCGCAGGAAGTCGATCTGGTTAAGGAAGCGCAGGCCCTCGACAAGCGGATCGACGTCTTCATTAAAGCCGTCGAGCGACGCTTGATGGTGATCAATAATTCGGCGGCCGCGAATGCGAAGCAGTTGAAGAAGGATTCGGAGCGTTGGGGCGAGCTGCCGACGGGCTCGCGCGCCGAGCTCGTGGGAGATATCGCGCGTATTTTTGACGAGGCGATCACCAACATCGACGACGTCAGCGCGCGCGACGAACGGAACCCGCTGATCGCGAAGTCTCTGCGAAAACTCGCGTCCTCTGTAAACACGATTATGGGACAGCTAAAACCGCTCAGCACTGAAGCCAAGAGCGACGCCGAGATCGCAAGCTTCGAGTTGCTGAACGAAGACGCTCAATCAATCCTCGAAGCGGCGAACAAACTCCCCCCGGAAGTCGACAAGAAAGCAAAGAAGAACAACTAATCCGCGTTTTTAATCCGCATTAATCCGTGGCTGATTTTAACGTCCGCGTCACGCGCTTTATAGAGTCAACGATCTTCTCCAGCGACTCCCTCGCATTACCCGCATTACGATCGTCAATCGCCTGCCGGAAATCCGTCAGCGGCTGTGCCGCATACCCCGTATAAAAACCCGGCGCGTAGATCTGGTGCTTGTACCACGCGCGCCCACGTAACCCGCGCGCATCGATGAACTGCCGCTCCGCCTGGACCAGCGCATCATTGATCTTCACGAGCCGCGCGCGATCAGACTTCCGCACAGCCTCCTGCCGATCCTTCTCCACTCGCTCAGCTTCCTTCACAAAATCGTCAATCGCGGCGGTCATCGGCTTATCGTCGATCGATCCGGCGAGGTTGCGGATACGCGCGAGTCTCATCGCTTCAGTGAAGTAGTCCCTGATCTGTCCCGCGTAGTCAGTGTAATCAAACGGAAGCCCATCCGCGTCGGCAAGACGCATCGCGAGCGTGCCCCACAACTGCGCCGCCGCCACGTGATAATTGAAACCCGGATCGCCAAACTGGTCCATCCAGTAAAACGAGTCGTAAGCCGAGTGATAAACACCATAATCGCCGCTAAAGCCCATGTCAGTTGACGCTACGCCAAGATGCTGGAGAAAGGGCGTGTAGTCAGAGCCTGAGCCGAGTGGGCCAATGACCGCTTCCCCCATGTCCTGGACGCCTTCCGGACGAAACTCGCGCCAGCGATCCTGCCACTGTTGATAGACGCTCTTCCCAGTCTTCGGATCTTTAACGTCGCGCGTCGCACCGCGCATAAACTTCCACAACGACGGTACCGACGAAGCTCCGAAGTTTGTTCCCGATACAGCCGCGTCGAGATTCAGATACGCAACTGCTTTCTGCCTCAGCTCACCGGCCATCTCTTCGACCCACTCAGTCGAGCCGACGAGTCCATACTCCTCCGCGTCCCAACTGCAAAAGATGATCGTGCGTCGCGGCTTCCAACCCTGTTTCAACAACTCACCGAAGCCACGGCCCACTTCGAGCATCGCCGACGAGCCGCTGTTTGGATCGACCGCACCAAACACCCACGCGTCACGATGGTTACCGAGCACTACCCAACGATCCTTCTCTTCGTTGCCGTCAATGCGCGCGACGACGTTCCAGATCGTCCGCAGCTTGTAATCCATGTCGACCTTCAAGCGCAGCTTCACGTCATCCGTGCCGCCGACGTGATAAGCGAAAGGCAAGCCGCCCTGGAAACCGCGCGGACGCACTGGCCCTTTGAGCTGCGACAGGATCGTTCGCGCAACGTCGTAAGCAATCGGCTGCACGGGAAGACGCGTGAGATCGGTGGCCTCTTCCGGTTTCAAACGTGGCGTGCCGGCGATTGCGGGTTTGCCGGGCGTCAACGGATCGCCGGGATATTCAAACAGGTATTGCACGGAGCCGCGCTGGCCCGACGCGCCCGGACGCCATGGTCCTTTCGGAAACACGTCGCCCTGCATGTAACCGTCGTCTGCCGGATCGGAGTAGATGACGCAACCGACCGCGCCATTCTGTTCCGCGACCTTTGCCTTCACGCCGCGAAACGAGTTGCCGTAGCGCACGATCACGATCTTGCCTTTGACATCGACGCCGGCTTTCTTGAGCGCTTCGTAATCGTTGGGCAGACCGTAGTTGGCGTAGACGATAGGCGCAGTTACGTCGCCGCTCGCGCTGTAACCATTGAAGAGCGGCGTGATCTTCGGATGCGATGACGATGGATCGCTGGGCACGACTGCTTCCTGCGTGCTGAGTTGCTGGCGCTCCGTCGTAATAAGCTCGAGCACGGTTGGGGCGTTTGGATAGTTGAGCCAGACTTCATACTCTTTGAGATCTGCTGACAATCCGTAGCTGCGCAACCGATCGCGAACGTAGATCGCGGTGTCGTAATCTTCTTTGGTGCCGGCGATGTGTGGCTCGAGTGTCAGAATGCGCAGGTGCTCGCGCGCCGATTTCGGATTTGGAACAGCGCGAAACAGTTCTTCCCAGCGACGCTCGGCCCGGGCGCGCTCGCCGCTGAATCCGTCGATATTTGTTTGGGCGAACGCTTCTGTGAACAGAAGTGGCGCGGAGAGCGTAATCGAGACAAGTAGAAAGATAACCAGTATAGTTTTCATATGCAGGAGGCCAGCTATAGATGGACAGTAGATACTATCCGGGTGTAGAGGCGGACATTCCGCAACTCAGCGCAGAACTCCGCGGTATTTTTGACAGTGAGTTTGAGGTGCAGGCGTTTCAGGTGTCGAACACCAGCATTCTCCAGGCGCGTAAGTCGAGTACGCTAAGAGATCTGACCGGACTTTCCTCAGCCCTCACGATCAAGATCACGCCAGAGCCCGGCGGCACACGCGCAGAAATCGGGATGCAGAAGTGGTTTGACAAGGCGGCCGTTGCTGCTGTCGGCGTTGTTGTCTTTCCACCGCTGCTTGCCCTCGCGGCACTCGGAGCTTACTGGCAATACAAGCTTACCGAAGACACGTGGAAGATAATCGACAACCACATCGCGCGCAAAGCGGGCGGCTACGTTCCGCCCTTGCCGGGACGCTGCGGGACGTGCGGCGCCGCAAACATCGCAGAGTCTGATTTCTGTTCTTCGTGTGGAGCGAACCTGCGGGTGGGCCGGACATGTTCCTCGTGCGGCGCCCCACAAAAAGATTCGTCAGCCAGATTCTGTAATCGCTGCGGGAAACCTTTGGCTACTTAACCACAGATTACACAGATCCGTATTAAGATCTGCGCAGATCTGTGTTAGTCGTGCCTGAGGGCTCGGACGGGATCGATGCGTGCGGCGCGTGATGCCGGATATAGCGCCGCGAGGATCGAGATCAGGAGTGCAAAAAGAATCGCGCCGACCGACAAGTAGATCGGTAACGAGAAGAAATCGATAAACGAAGCGCCCTGCGGTTTGAGGATGAACTGGTACGCAAGACGGTTCGCGATACCATCAATTGCCCACGCCAGCAAGACCCCAACCACTCCACCAACAACCCCGATCACCGCCGCTTCAACAAAAAAGATCAACTTGATCTCACGATCCTCAGCCCCGATCGCTTTCATGATCCCGATCTCGCGCGTCCGCTCGAGTATCGACATGATCATCGTATTCGCGATCCCAAACGACGCGACCAGCAACGAGATCCCACCGAGCAAACCAAGCACTGAATCGACGATCAGAAACACCGTCCTTATCTGATCGATCTCATCGACGATCGAGAAACTGCCAAAGCCAAGCTGGGTGATCTTCTGTCGCACTTCCGTCAATTGCGCCGGATCGGTAACCCGCACGACAGCCGCTTCATAACCCTCGTTTTGACCTTCGCCGAGGCTTCCGCCGCGACGCGCGAGCGCGAGCGCCACCTGGCTCATCGGACTACGATGCTGAACAGACCAGTCGTGGGCCATCTGTAGCGGAATGTAGATCTGGGCGCCGGGGAACAGTCCACGCAAACCGCCCTGGCCGACGCCTTCCTTTATTTCCCCAAGCACGCCGGCAATGCGGAATGTTTTGACTTCAACGTCAGGATTTGATTCGTCGAGACCGGGATCATCGAGGGGAATGCCGAAGAAGTTCGGGGTCTCTTCTTCTTCCTTATCGCTGCCCTCCGTTTTGTTCTCAGATGGGGGTGCCAGCAATTCGAGTGTCTTGCCGATTGCATCAGCCGGCTTCTCATAACCGAAGTCGCGGATGAATCGCTCCGTGACCACTGCTTCACCGGCAGTAGGAGACGAGATCATGTTTCCAGCAGCAAAATGCTGAAAGCGACTCGCGGCGTTGGGAATGTTAGCGCCGCCCACGTACGAACTTCGCAATTTACCATTTGAGCGAATGAAAACATTGAAGTTGACACTCGGCTCCACGTACGCGACGCCGGGTATGGCGGCAATTTCTTTAATCCCTGCATCATCGAGAATGCGTGTGGGTGTTCGCTGCGCACGGTTATCGTTGCGGCGTTCGCCTTCCGGTCCACGTGAAGAACGATCGAGACCGGCGAGATTGCTGAGGCCCTGACCGAAGACTTGTATCTCGTTGAAGAAGTCGAGGGCTTTGAAGCGCGCGAGCATATTGCCCTGGAGACCGAGACCAAACGACATCATCGTCACGATCACAGCGACGCCGACGATGACGCCCATCGTCGTCAGGATCGCGCGCAGCTTCGCCTGGCGAAGATTTCTTAACGCGAGATGTAATATGTCGAAAAAGCTCATTTCTAAAAAACTAACTTCACCGCAGCGACGGTCCAATCAGCCAGACTCTTCGTCACCACATCCGCACCCGCGGCCCTTAATGCCTCATCAGCGACGGTATTCGTCACTCCCAGCGTCTTCATTCCCGCCGCGCGCGCTGATTGAATCCCCGGCGGCGAGTCTTCAATCGCCAGACATTCAGATGCGAGCAGCGGCAACTGGCGCTCGTGCTGTCGCTTCTCGTTCAGCTTCAACAATCCCGCGAGGTAACAATCAGGCGCGGGCTTGCACACCGAAGCATCTTCC
>DATHTI010000317.1:0-12931 GCA_035463335.1 Pyrinomonadaceae bacterium
AATTGACTGTCGGTAACGCTACCGTGGCGATGGTCGATGTTTCTGCCGAAGGTCAGGTGGTGGAAACGAGCCGCACCTCGATCTCGTCCGTCGTGAATGAGCGTGCGATTCAAAACCTGCCGGTGAACGGTCGCAACTTTCTCGACTTCGCGACCCTCACGCCGAGCGTCGTGCGCGATCCAACGCGACAAGGCGATCTCGCTGTCGGTGGTCAGAAAGGCACGCTCAACAGTCTTCAGGTAGACGGCGCCGACAACAACAACACTTTCTTCGGACAGTCATTCGGTCGCACCGGCACACGCCCGCCGTACCAGTTTTCAGAAGAGTCCGTGCAGGAATTTCAGGTAAACCAGAACGGGTTCTCGGCTGAGTTTGGCCGCGCGGGTGGCGCTGTGATCAATGTGGTCACGAAGTCGGGCACGAATGAATGGCACGGCAGCGCGTTTGAGTTCTTCCGCGACGAGGCGTTGAACTCCAACACGCCGATTCTGACCGCACGCGGCGCGAAACGTCCGAAGTCGCAGATCAACCAGTTTGGCGGCACGATCGGTGGTCCAATCAAGCGCGACCGCGCGTTTATCTTCTTCGCTTACGACGGGCAGCGGTCAAACATTCCGAACGTTGTCGATCCACCAAACTTCTTTGCGCAGCCGGCGAGCATTCGCAACCTGCTTTTGCCGTTCCTGGACACTTACCAGATCGGTCGCAATCAGGACGTCTACATGATCAAGTCTGACATCAGACTGAACGACTCGAACCAGCTCGTGCTGCGTTTCAACCAGCAGAACTTCACCGGCAACAACAATGAAAACAGTGGTCCATTAAGCGTCGAAGAACACTCGGGCAACAGCATCGCGAAGACGACGACGTTCTCCGGTTCATTGATCTCGACGCTGACGCCGGTACTCATCAACGAGTTTCGTTTCCAGTTTGGCCGCGATCGCGAGCCCGGCGAAGCGAATAGCGACGTCACCGAGGCGCGCATTCAAACCGGCGGCGGTTTTCTACAGCTCGGACGAAATAACTTCAGCCCGCGCGAGACGACGATCAAACGCGCGCAGTTCATCGACGTTGTCAGTTACACGCGTGGCAAGCACAACCTGAAATTCGGCGCTGATCTGAATTTCGATCGCGTGTTCAACTTCTTCCCGGGCCTGTTCAGCGGGCAGTTTACGTTCAACTCGTATGCGTTGTTTGCGTCGAACACACCCGCGGCGTTCACACAAAACTTTGCGGGCACCGGAACGTCAGGCGGAACGACGAATCCGGATCTCAACGAGCTCGGACTGTTTGTTCAGGACGACTGGCGCGTGAGTCCGAAGTTCACGCTGAATCTTGGACTGCGTTACGACCTCCAGGATCTCGCTGACCCAACGGTAAACAATCCGAGCGCTGCGCTTGCGGCAGCCGGATTGAACACGACGACGCCGGTTCGCGATCGCAATAACTTTGGACCACGCTTTGGTTTCAGCTATGCGTTCAACGAGAAAACCGTCGTGCGCGGCGGTTATGGAATCTTCTTTGGACGCACGCCTGCGATCATGCTGGGCACCGCGCATTCGCAAAACGGCATTCAGGTAACGGGCGTCAGCTTGAACTGCACGCTCACGCCGAACCCGTGCCCGACTTATCCGAACATCTTCACGACACCACCGTCAGCGGGCGGCGTGAATCCGAGTCTTTACCTGTTCGCGCCAGACTATGCGCAGCCGTACGTGCAGCAGGGACGTTTCGGCGTCGAGCGTGAGCTGTTGGCGAACACGAGCCTGTCCGTCAGTTATCTCTACTTTCGCGGCGTGCACCTTAGTCGCACGCGCGATGTGAATCTCGGCACGCCGGTGCCGACGATAGTGGCCGACCCCGCGGGACAAACGTTCACGGTGCTACGCCATCCGGCGGCGCGACCGGTTCCGGGTTTCGCGAGGATCAGCGTATTCGAGAGCACTGCCGATTCGCGTTACAACGCGCTCGCGGTGGAGTTGAAGCGTCGCTTCACGCGCGGCTTCCAGTTTATCGCTGCTTACACGTTGTCAGACACGAAAGACAATCGACCGGATCAGACGATGGTCGTGGTTGGCGCTGACGATGCGAAGGGACTGCAAAATAATCTCGACATCAACGCGGACTGGGGCCGCAGCGATCTCGATATCAGGCATCGCTTCGTGTTCAGTCCGGTTTATGAGATTGGAACGATTCAAACGGGGAATACGTTTGCACGGCATCTGGCGAGCAATTGGACCTTCTCGGGGATCATCACGTTGCAGTCGGGATTTGCATACTCTGCTTTGATTGCAGGCGACATAAATCGCGATGGTAATCCGAGCACCGATCGCGTGCCGGGCACGGCGCGCAATGGATTCACGACGCCGAGTGTTTACATCTTCGACACGCGCGTGACGAAGGGATTCAAGTTTGGTGAGAAGTATAGTTTGAGTGTTCTTGCGGAGGCGTTCAACCTGTTCAATCGATCGAACATTGCGACGGTGAACACCGGGCGCTACGGCCTCCAGACGACGCCGGTATTGGCATTGACGAATCCTGCACCAGCGACACCCTTTGGTGGTCCACGGACGTTCCTGGGTGAGAGACAGATTCAACTCGGGGTGAGATTTAAGTTTTAACGAAAAGCCATCCACAGATTACACAGATCTGTGTAATCTGTGGATGGTTTTAAGATCTTTCGAGGGCGGGGCGATCCCATTTGGCGAGGTTCGCCCCCGCTTCGTAAGTGCTCTGGCAGAAGTCCATCAAAAACGCTTCCGGATCTGCCGCCGAACGCACGTCGTCATACAACAACAAAAACTCTCCCAGATCCTTGCTATAGAATCCCGGGTGGACTGTGGCATCACTCAATCCATCAGGCGCGGGCGCGGTGTAGGAGTAATACGCCGGCTTGCCAAGCGGTCCCTGTCCGGGCCACCAGCCATGACTGATCACCTCATGCGAATACGCTTCACGCGTGATCACATCAGCATCGGGTTTCACCGGCGCCGGTCGTCCCGAAAAACGCGTCACCGCGAGATCGAAGCTGCCCCAGAAAAAATGCACCGGACTACACTTCCCGATAAATCTCGATCGAAACTCCTGCAGCACTCGCTCTGACGAACGCAGCACCCGCCAGAACCTCTCGACGTATTCGCGATCGTAAGACTTGTGCTGCTCGTCCTGATCAAACGCAATCGGATCGGCGATCTCTACCGGCATCTTCCAGATCCTGACTTCAATTCCCAGCTTACTCAGCGCGTCCATAGTTTCCTGGTAGAACGTTGCGACAGACTTCGGCTCTAACGGCACGAGCGCCGTCGTCCCATCGCTCGTCTTCGTCACGAGGTTGTGATCGATGAAGTCAAACTCCATCTCGAAGAACCGTTCCTCGTACGGCATGGCTGTGGTTGTTAGTCCACGAGCTGAGACGTAGAGCGGCACGTTCCACCAGTGGTTGACGAGCGGCGTTTGTTCGAGGCGAATCTTGCCGACGATCTGCGACCACATATGCAGGGTCGCACACGTATCTTTCCATTCTTCGAGCGGTAGTGATGGCCAGTCAGACATATGCCACAGATTAACGCGGATGCGGCGAAGAGGCCAGCTTGACACTGCATTAGCGCGGACCTATAGTTTCCGCATTATGACGAAGGCCTGCGCTTGTTGTCGCTATTGTCAGTGGTGCTACTGCACCGCGACCGAGCGGCCGCGCGGCAGCTGGACTAGCAGTTGAGCTAACCAGCAGCAATTTTGACGGCGAACGGTCGCACTTCTCGAAGAAGTTGCGACCGTTTTTATTTTTGTTATGCATCTCGACGTTCTGGAAACCCCCATTGCGAGGATCGACCCCGGCCGGGTCGAAGCACATATCGGTCACACGCCTTTGTTACGGTTGCGATTGCTTGAAAAGGATCTGAGCCCGGGAGTTCAAATTTTTGCCAAGGCGGAACATCTCAATCCCGGCGGCTCAGTGAAGGATCGCGCGGCTCTCTCGATGATTCTCGAAGGTGAGCGCAGCGGTAAACTCAAACCCGGGATGACGATCCTCGATGCGACCAGCGGCAACACCGGGATTGCCTACGCGATGATTGGCGCCTCGCGTGGTTATGCGGTGAAAGTTTGTTTACCGAAGAATGCGAGTCCCGCGCGCAAACGAATTCTGAGAAGTTACGGCGTCGAGATCGTCGAAACCGATCCGATGCTATCGACTGACGGCGCGCAGCTCATCGCGCGTGAGATCTTCGCCGCGAATCCGGAAAAGTATTTTTATCCCGATCAGTACAACAACGATGCGAACTGGCTCGCGCACTACGAAACCACTGCGAACGAGATCTGGGAGCAGACAGAAGGGCGCATCACGCATTTCGTAACCGGACTGGGAACGTCGGGCACTTTTGTAGGTGTGACGCGACGTTTGCGAGAATTGAGCCCGCGACTAAGTGCGATCGCAGTGCAGCCTGAATCGCCATTGCACGGGCTCGAAGGTCTGAAACACATGGCGACCGCGGTGACGCCGGGGATCTTTGACGAGACGCTGGTGACGGAGACGCTGGAAGTTGCTACCGAAGATGCGCTATTAATGACGAATAAACTAGCTCGTCAAAACGGATTACTGGTTGGGCCAAGCTCCGGCGCGAACGTGTTTGCGGCGTGGCGCGTGGCGGCTGCGCTGCGTGATCCGGCCGTTGTGGTCACAGTGTTGTGCGACGGCGGCGAACGATACTTAAATGACTAAACACGATATCACTACTAAGTTGGTCCATGCCGGAGAGCGACGCCCGTTGCCGGACGGCCTGCCTGTCTCAACACCGATCTATGCCTCAGCGACGTTCACCTATGACACGATGCAGGAGATCGATCAGGTCTTTAGTGGTGAGAAGCAGGGGTTCATCTACACGCGTTACGGCAATCCGACGACCGCGGCTCTCGAGGAAGCGGTGCGCGAGATCGAAGAGGGAGCTTTCGCGTGTGCATACGCTACCGGCATGGCTGCCGTCCATGCAGCGCTGATCGCGTGCGACTTGAAAGCCGGCTCTACTGTTCTTGCTTCGCGCGATGTTTACGGCGCCACGACGGGTCTACTCAACAACATCCTCACTAACTTCGGCGTGAAGACAGTTCAAGTCGATTTCAGCGATCTCGACGCAGTGCGCGAGAAGGCGCGAGAGCTGCGCCCGCAAGTTCTGATCGCGGAAACGATCTCGAACCCATTGCTGAAAGTCTGCGATATCGAAGCGTGCGCCGGGATCGCGCACGACAACGGCGCACGTTTGATCATCGACAACACTTTCGCGACGCCTTATCTACGCCAGCCATTAAAACTCGGCGCAGACATCGTCGTTCACAGCGCCACGAAATATCTCGGCGGTCATGCCGACACGATGGGCGGCATCGTAGTCTCGCGCGACGAGATGGACAGCAACGCGCTCATCAGTGTGATGAAGCTTGTCGGCGGCGTGCTCGGCGTTTGGGATGCACACGAGATCCTTCGAGGTTTGAAGACTCTTGCAGTACGGATGGACCGGCAGTGTGAGAACGCGCGCGCCCTCGCTGCTTATTTAAAGGAACACGAGCGGATCGGTCGTGTTCATTATCCCGGGCTTGGCGCGCTTGTCTCGATCGAGCTCCGCGACGACACGAAGGAAGCGGCGTTTCGTTTCATGGACGCGCTGAAGTTGATTGTTCGCTCGACGAGTCTCGGTGACGTTTTTACGAGCGTGCTGCATCCCGCGACAGCTTCGCACCGCGACATTCTGCCTGCGCGCAGAGTGGAATGGGGCATTGTCGATGGGCTGATTCGCATCTCGGTCGGAATCGAGAAGATCGACGACATCATCGACGATATCGACCACGGATTACACGGATGATTACCATTTCCCAGGATTTATTAGATCAGATCCGCGCGCATGGAGTGCGTGATTATCCGTACGAGTGTTGTGGACTGTTGCTGGGACGTTACGGCGCCGAAGGCAAAGTCGTCACCGAAACTTATCCGATCTCGAATGCGCGCGAAGAGAGTGCGAAGCGCAACCGGTTCCTGATTGAGCCGGTTGAGCTGATGCGCGGTGAGCGATACGCGCGCGAACGAGATCTGGAAGTGGCCGGCTTTTACCACTCGCATCCGGATTCACCAGCCGTGCCGTCGCAGTACGATCTCGAGCACGCGTGGCCCACTTACTCCTACATCATCGTCTCAACACGTGCCACGGAAGCAACCGATTTGTTCTCGTGGGAGCAGGAACCGGACCGATCACGATTCAATCAAGAAGAAATCCGCGTAATCCGCGGTTAAAAAGTTCGAGGATCACAAATGCCAGTCACAATCACGATACCAGCGCCGCTACGGCAGTTCGCGAGCGGACAATCGCAGATCACCGTAGACGCAAAAACTGCCGGTGAAGCGCTCGATCTGCTCACTTCAACACACATCGGCTTGCGCAAGCATCTCTTCAACGATCAGAACGTGCTGCGCAACTTCGTCAACGTCTATCTCAACGACGAAGACATTCGCCACGCGTCTGGTCCTGAGACGCCCGTGAAAGACGGCGACACGATCATGATCGTTCCGTCAATCGCCGGTGGTTCGGTGATCGAGTCGGAAGTGGCCCAACAGCTACCGGAGCTCTCAAACGAGGAGATCCTTCGCTACAGCCGTCACTTGATCATGCCCGAAGTCGGCATGCAGGGGCAGCGACGTCTGAAAGCCGCGAGTGTGTTGATGATCGGCACGGGCGGACTCGGCGCGCCCGTTGGAATGTACCTGGCCGCGGCCGGTGTCGGTCGCATCGGGATTGTTGATTTCGACGTCGTTGAAGAGTCGAACCTGCAGCGACAAATCATTCACGGCACGAAAGATCTCGGCCGTCGCAAGATCGAGTCGGCCCGCGATCGCCTGCGCGACATCAACCCGCACATCGAGATCGAAACGCATGAGACTCGTCTCACGAGTCACAACGCGATGCGACTCTTCCGCAACTACGACATCATCGTAGACGGGACTGACAATTTTCCCACACGCTATCTCGTGAACGATGCGTGTGTGTTGAGTGGCAAGCCAAACGTCTACGGCTCGATCTTCCGTTTTGAAGGGCAGGCGAGTGTTTTCTGGGCCGAGAAGGGCGCGTGTTATCGCTGCCTGTATCCCGAGCCGCCACCGCCGGGACTCGTGCCGTCGTGCGCGGAAGGTGGTGTGCTCGGCGTGCTGCCGGGGATCGTCGGCGCGATCCAGGCAAACGAAACGATCAAGATCATTCTCGGCGCGGAAGATCTGCTGATCAATCGTTTGCTGTTGTTTGACGCATGGCCCATGAAGTTCCGTGAGTTCAAACTGCGGAAGGATCCGAAGTGTCCTGTTTGCGGCGAGCAGGCGACGATCAAGGAGCTGATTGACTACGAAGAGTTTTGCGGGATGGCGGCGCACCAGCTACCGCAGTCTGAGTCGAAGCTCGAAGAGATCTCCGCAACTGAATTGAACGCGCGGCGCTTGCGTGGCGACAAGATTCAGATCGTCGATGTGCGCGAGCCGCACGAGTTTGAGATCGCGCGGATACCGGGGACGAAGTTGATCCCACTCGGTCACGTTGTGAGCCGTATGAATGAGATCGATCAGGACGTGGAAACGATCGTTCACTGCAAAGGCGGTGTGCGCAGTGCGAAAGCGATCGAGGCGTTGAAGCGCGCGGGATTTCAGGGGCGATTGATCAATCTCAAGGGCGGGATTACTGCCTGGTCCGAGGACGTCGATCCGCGAGTTGCGAAATACTAATCCACAGATTACACAGAATCGGCGCAATCTGTGTAACCTGTGGAGCAGTTCGTCACAAATTTGGCTCCTCACGCACTCAGTCCACCCTAAACTGTCCTCCAACTCGCCACCATCGGAGGACAATATGAAGAGAAGAGAGTTCATCAATCAAAGTGCATGTTTAGGAGTGGTTGTGGCCACGGGATCCGTCCCAAATATGTTTGCCGGGAACTTCCTCGCGCCAGATGCGAGCAAGCTCACGCCTCCCAGTAAAGGAAAGATCCCCGTCGCGTTTCCCATCTCAGAGGGCGTCACCGTGATCGACTTCGCCGGCCCATGGGAAGTCTTTCAGGACGTGCATGTAAGAGATCGTGGCAACGACATGGATGCGCAAATGCCGTTTCAGCTATACACGGTGTCAGACAAGACTGACGTTATTACAGGCTCAGGCGGGCTCAAGCTGGTGCCCGATTACATGTTCGATACAGCGCCGCAACCGAAGGTCATCGTCGTGCCGGCACAGCGAGGATCGCAGTCGCTGCATGCGTGGCTTCGCAAAATGTCGCCGGCGGCTGACGTGACGATGTCTGTTTGCACGGGCGCGTTTCAGCTCGGAAAGGCCGGACTCTTGTCGGGCAAATCAGCCACCACGCATCACGACTTTTTTGAGGAGTTTGAGAAAGCGTTTCCCGACGTTAGTCTTAAGCGTGGGCTGCGGTTTGTGGAGAATGAAAAGATCTCGACTGCGGGTGGCTTGTCTTCGGGAATCGATCTCGCGCTGCGCGTGGTTGACCGGTACTTCGGCCGCGACGTAGCCCAGGCGACCGCGACCTACATGGAATACCAGAGCAAAGGCTGGATTGCATGAGATCACAAAAGGCACAAAAAAGATCGCAAAAGGCACAAGAATGATTTTTGTGTCTTTTGTCGGCTGCCTTTGTGGCTAGTTAACTTATGAAGAAGTGGCTCGCCATCGGTGTCATGTGGGCAATGCTGGGTGTTATCTATGCGGCGCCGATTTATATCGAGGTTCGCGCCGAAGAGCACGGCCATGCAGCGTGGCGCATCTTCACGTGGGGGATTTTGATGTGGCTGGCGTGGGCGCCGCTCACGCCAGCGATGGTCTGGCTCGCGAGCCGGTATTCGCTCGTTGGCGAAACGTGGAAACGCAATCTCATCGTTCACGTGCCCGCGTTTTTGTTGCTGTCTGCCCTCCACACTGCTGCGTCCGCGGCGGTCAACCTCTGGGTCCAGCCCTTTGACAGTATGGGCGACAGCTCAAAAGAATTTTGGCCTCGTTTTCTTTCGCGCGTAGTAGGGTCGTTTGGCTCAGACTTGCTGGTTTATGGCGCTGTTATCGGAGTCTTTTACGCCATCGACTACTACCGCAAATATCGTGAGCGCGAGTTTCTCACCACGCGACTCGAAGCGCAGCTTGCGCAGGCGCAGCTCGACTCGCTGCGAATGCAGTTGCACCCGCATTTTCTTTTCAACACGCTGAACAGCATCGTTGGCCTTGTTCGCGACAACAAGAACAGCGCTGCCGTCAACATGCTCGTCGGGTTGAGCGATCTTCTGCGTCACACGCTCGAACACTCATCGCGTCACGAAGTTGAATTGAGGGAAGAGATCAACTTCATTAAGCTGTATTTGAGTATTCAGGAGATGCGGTTTTCCGATCGATTGCGGATCGAGCTCGACATCGATCCGAGAACGACAAAGGCACTCGTCCCCAATCTGATCCTGCAACCGCTTACGGAAAACGCGCTGCGTCACGGGATCGGGCGCAGCGCTGATTCAGGTCTGGTTGGGATCAGCTCTGCGGTTGACGATGGTCATTTGCGTTTGACTGTGTATGACGAAGGCGCCGGTTTGCCGGAAGACTGGCAACTGAAAGGCAGTGCGGGAATCGGTTTGGCGAACACTATCGCGCGGCTACAACAACTCTACGACAACGATCACGAGTTTGATATTCGTAATCGAGACGGCGGCGGCGTTGAAGTCGTAATCGTAATGCCGTTCAGAACTGCGTCATAATTGTAGGGGCGGCCCTCCGCGGCCGCCCCAGCTCAGGGGAATAACGCTGGGGTGGCCACGGAGGGCCACCCCTACAATTACGCTCATGAGGTGTAATTCCATTAGAACTCTGATTGTTGACGACGAGCCACTCGCGCGGCGCAACCTGCGTCTGCTGCTCGAGCGAGATCCGCAGATCGAGATTCTCGATGAGTGTCGCAACGGACGCGAGGCAGTCAAAGCCATTAACACGCTTTCACCCGATCTGATCTTTCTCGATATCCAGATGCCCGAGATGGATGGCTTCGACGTGCTTACGCGTGTCGGTCCGGAGCATATCCAGGCGATCATCTTTGTTACCGCGTTCGATCAGTATGCCCTCAAGGCTTTTGACGTTCATGCACTCGATTACTTGTTGAAGCCTTACGATGACGAGCGATTTGCGCGCGCCCTGGAACGGGCGAAGTCGCAGATTGCGGCGCGAGAGATCAACCAGTTGAGCGAGCGGCTGCTGGCGTTGCTCGAAGAGCGCGAAACCGAGCGTAAAGGATCGAAGCATGACGAGCGTTACCTGACGAGGTTGATGATCAAGGCGTCAAATCGCGTGATGCTTTTGAAGGTTGATGAGATCGACTTTATCGAAGCGGATGGGAATTACGCGAAGTTGCACGTCGGGACGAAGATGCACCTGTTGCGTGAGAAGATGAATGATCTGGAGGGGCGGCTCGATCCGGCGCGGTTTGTGCGGATTCATCGATCGATCATCGTGAACCTCGAACGGATCAAGGAGATGCATCCACACTTTAATGGCGATTACGTGGTTGTGCTTGAAGATGGGAGGCAGTTAAGACTTAGCCGGACCCGACGAGAACAACTCGAAGCCCGGCTAAGAATTAACCGCGGATAAAACGGATCGTCGGAACGATTTATTGCTTGTCTTCGGAGGTTTTATATTTCTCCTTTTCTTTCTCGCGCTGCAGGTAGGGAATTCCTTTCGCCATCCACTCCGGGGCGGGGGCGCCCTTCAGGAAGTGATCGAAGAATTCCTGAAGGCGTCGCGTGTAGTCCTTCTGGTTGATGCGCTTCCGCAGTCCATGCTTCTCGCCGTTGTAATTGAACATGTAGGCTTCTTTGCCGAGACGGCGTAGCGCGAGGAAGTACTCGATTCCCTGGTACCACGGCACTGCATCGTCCTCGTCGTTGTGGATCATCAAGAGCGGCGTCTCCACTCGATCCGCGCGGAAGATCGGCGAGTTGTCGAGAAAGCGCAGCGGATAGTCCCACAAGCTGCCGCCGATGCGCGACTGCGAGCGCTCATACTGAAACTGTCTTGGCAGACCCGTGCCCCAGCGAATACCGCTGTAAGCACTCGTCATGTTTGCCACGAGCGCGCCCGGCGCCGCTGCTTTGAAACGATTCGTTTGGGTGACCATGTACGCGATCTGGTAACCACCCCAACTGTGTCCCTGAATCCCGATCGCGCTCTCGTTCACATAGCCCTTATCAACGACCGCCTGAATCCCCGGCAGCACGCATTTCATCGCGCTGTGGCCCGGATAACCGATCGTGTAAACGATGTCAGGCATGTAGACGAGATAACCGTTGCTGACGTAATAAGCCGCGTTAATCGACGTGCCTGGCCCGGGATTGCGAAACTGGTGCAAACCCTGTGAAAGCTTCTCGTAGATGTAGACCATCATCGGGTACTTCTTCTTCGGATCGAAGTTATCCGGCTTCAGAAGCAGGCCCTTTAACGGCACGCCGTCGACGTTTTTGAAACTCACAAGCTCGGCAGAGCCCCACGTGTAAGCGGCGCGTTGCGCGTCGCCGTTACTGACGCGCTTCAACTCGCGGAACGTGCTGTTTGTTATCCAGACATCGGGAAACTGATCGAAGCGCGAAGCAGTGAGGATCAGCACGTCTGCATCTTTCGCTTTAGTCGGGTTGTTGAAGTCTTTCGCGGCCATGAGGAGTTTTTGCGGGAGCGCAGTGCTGTTGACTTTGTCGCGATAGAAGCCCGAGTCGCGTGTTTCCTGGTTTTCTGCCGAGAGCAGCATCGGCTTGTCCGGATCGATCCAGCGCTCGCGCGGATCGAGTCGCACGTAGCGAAGTGTCGTCGATTCTTTTCGGCCGGCGCCGTCAGTGAGGTTTGTTGCGGCGCTGCCGTCCGGCGAGATGCGCCAGATGTCATAACGATCGTAGATCAGCACGTCGGCATCGTCTTTGGTCCAACCGGCGAGGCCGTAGGAGCCAGGTGTCGAGGGTGTGTCGTTCTCTTCGTTGTAGAAGTTGACCTTGATGTCTTTGGTGAGGTTTACGGTCGAGCCGCCGTTGACGGAGTACGAATACCAATCTTTGCCGTCGAAGTAGATCGCATATTTCGCATTGGGAGAAAGCGAAACGTTGCCACGCTGTTTCGTTAAGAGGGGTTTACGCGAACCGTCAGACGTGTTGACGAGATAGTAGTCAGTGAAGCCCGGATCGTAATCGTTACTGACCCGGTATTTGCGATTGTCGGAGCCGATAGCGTAGCGGCCGTCGTTTGAAGGCGCGATGTTTTCCATCGACTCATCTGCGAGCTGGACGAATTTCTTCGCCTCCAGATCGTAGACGGCGCGATACGATCGATTTCGATCCTGCTCGGCGCGCACTCTCTGAATCGGCTGCACGTAATCGTCTTTCCAGTGCCACAGATCGACGAGCACTTTTTCATCCGCCGGAACGTCTTCGTCAGCGTTCTTTTCGGGTTCGGGCGGAGGAGCAGTGCCGAAGAAAAGGCGACTGCCGTCGAGTGAGAAGCTGAGATTCGCGCGCTCGCTCACGACGAATTCTTTGCGGAAGCCCGGCGACGTGATCGAGACGATCTCGGTTGCTTGCGGATCTTTGCGGTTCCAGTGATAGACGCGAAATCTCGGTTGTTTTGCACCGGCGTCTTCTTTGTCGCTGGTGAAGGCGAGCTGGGTGTTGTCTTCGTCCCAGGTCAGGCGTTGATACTTGCCTTTGCCGCTCAGGAGTGTCACAGGCGAGCGGTCGGTGTCGGTTGTGACAGCGTAGACGCCGTTTGTGTCTTCCTTGCGTGATGAGGTAGTGAAGACGAGTGTTTTTGCGTCTTTGCTGATCGTGAAATCGAGGACGTCGCTAAACTTTCGATCGGTTGAGGCGGTTGTGTTACGAAGGACGAGCTCA
>DATHTI010000318.1:0-10252 GCA_035463335.1 Pyrinomonadaceae bacterium
CGGCAGCTCGCTCGAAGCGAAAGTAACGCTAAAAGCCTCAGGCAGCGTGCTCGAGTTGTTGCAACAGCATCAGAATGATTTGCGTTATCTCTTTATCGTTTCTCAAGTTGACCTTCATGAGAGCCCTGATTTTATCATCAACGTTTCAGCAGCAGATGGGACCAAATGTGAGCGCTGCTGGAACTATTCGACGCGCGTCGGCGAATCGGAGCGCTACCCCACGGTGTGTGAGCGATGTGTGGCAGCGCTGAAGGAGTTTGAGGAAGTAACCACGGATTAACACGGATAAAAAATCGGATTTCTTTCCGTGTTATCTGTGGCTAAGTATTTTTTTGGATACGAGCATCGACAAAGCAAACGGGTTTCGCACGCGCTTCGCCTGGCGAGCGGGTTACCTACTGGCCGCTTTCGGTATTTACATGGCCGACCAGGCGACTAAAGCGTGGGCGGTGAAGGCGCTGCGCTTTGGCGAAGAGCGCGTGGTGATTCGCGGGTTTTTGCAGTTTATCTACACCGAAAACCCTGGTATCGCGTTTGGACAGTTGCAGGAGGGTGGCGCGTTTGGCCGCTGGTTCTTCGTCGTGCTGGCGGTCCTTGCTGCCATCGCCGTGTTTTATTACTTCATGCGCACGCCGCGAAATGACGATCGCGTGCTCGGTGCGTGTGCGCTACTGCTCGCGGGAATTGTCGGCAACCTGACTGACCGCGCGCGACTCGGTTACGTGATTGACTTCATCGTGGTGCACGCCGGCGAATACCACTGGCCCACGTTCAATATCGCCGATGCCAGCATTACTATTGGCGCATTGCTGCTTGCTTATGATCTGATTTTTAGCCGCAAATCTACGCCGGTAAACGCAGATTTAAAAGATGTATCCTGAGTTATTTCGTATCGGTAATTTCCCCATCAACACCTACGGTGTGTTTCTCGCCGTCGCGTTTCTCTGCGCGATTTTGATTGCCGTCAGGCTCGCGCGGCGCGATGGATTGCCAAGCGAGAAGATCTACGACCTGAGCTTGTGGATGCTAATGGCCGGACTACTCGGCTCGAAGATCCTGATGCTCTTCACCGAGCCTGAATACCGCGAGAATCCGGCCCTCTTTCTCTCTCTCGATTTTCTGCGTTCCGGTGGTGTTTGGTATGGCGGACTGCTCGGCGCCGTCGTCGCGGGCTATTTCCTGATGAAGCGGTACAACCTGCCGTGGTGGAAAACTGCTGACGCGTGTGCGCCCGGTATCGCAATCGGGAACTTCTTCGGACGGCAGGGCTGCTTCGCCGCGGGCTGTTGCTGGGGCAAGCCGACGACACTGCCGTGGGGCGTGCAGTTTACCGAGCAGGGCCACCAGATCACGGGCGTACCAATCGACGCTCACCTCCATCCGACGCAGCTCTACGAGTCGTTCGCAATGCTGCTCGTGTTTGGCTTTTTGTTCTGGCTGCACAAACGCAAACGCTTCGACGGGCAGGTGATTCTTGCGTACGCTTTGCTTTACTCGATAATTCGTTTCGCGATCGAATTCGTGCGCGACGATCCACGTGGCGACGTCTTCGGCCTGACGTCACTGACCGGCCTTTCAACTTCGCAAATCATCAGTCTTGTCATCGCAATCTGGGCCCTGATTCTCCTGATCCGGCGACGCCGTCGGGCCAAGTCTGTAAATCTTGAAAACCCTGTAATTCTGTCAAAAACAGCAGTATGAACTCATTAAGACTACCCATCTTTCTGCTCATAGCGGTTCTTTTGTTGATCGTCCCCGCCAGAACGCAAGACAATCAACTCGCCCTGCCCGCTGAGAAGCACCTGAAAAATCTGAAGCAGCTAACCTTCGGCGGCGAGAACGCTGAAGCTTACTTCTCCGCTGACGGCAAGCAGCTCATCTTTCAATCGACTCGCGACGGCCGCGGCTGCGATCAGATCTACACGATGAATGTTGACGGCTCGAACGTGAAAATGATCTCGAACGGCGATGGGCGCACCACATGTTCGTACTTCTTTCCCGGCGCGAAGCGTATTCTCTACTCGTCAACCCATCTCGGCGATAAGCAGTGTCCGCCACGACCTGACTTCTCGAAAGGTTACGTGTGGGCCGTGTACTCGTCATTCGATATCTTTACCGCTAAACCCGACGGCTCAGATCTGAAGCAACTGACAAACACGCGCGGCTACGACGCCGAAACAACAATCACGCTCGACGGCAAGAAGCTCGTATTCACGTCGATGCGCAACGGCGATCTCGATATCTATTCGATGGACGCCGATGGCAGGAACTTGCGGCGACTAACTAACGAGCTCGGGTACGATGGTGGTCCATTCTGGTCGTATGACGGCAAGCAGATCGTCTATCGCGCGCATCATCCGAAGACGGACCAGCAAAAAGCGGATTACATGGATCTGCTGAAACAGAATTTGATTCGTCCGACCACACTCGAAATCTGGGTGATGAATGCTGACGGATCGAACAAGCGGCAGGTGACGAGTAACGGCAAAGCCAACTTTGGTCCATCTTTCTTCCCGGACGGAAAGCGAATCATCTTCGCGTCAAACATGGACGATCCGCGCGGCGGCAGGAATTTCGATCTTTACAAGATCAACACGGATGGGACTGGATTAGAACGGATTACGTTCGACGAGGCGTTTGACGGGTTTCCGATGTTCTCGCGTGATGGAAAGAAGCTGGTGTTCGCGTCGAACCGGAATGCGAAGGCGCAGGGCGAGACGAACGTGTTCATCGCTGATTGGGTTGATTAGCCACAAAAAGGCACAAAAATGAAGATCAAAAGAACTACTTCTCTCATTGCGGTGCTGCTACTCGCGCTTTTCACCGGAGTCGCGCAGCAATCGAATCTTGAACCTTCGGCGGGGAAGCTTCAGGAACACGTCAGCTATCTCGCCTCTGAAGCGCTCGAGGGGCGACGCACGGGCACCGCCGGCGCTACTGATGCGGCCCGTTACATCGCCGGTGAGTTTGAGAAGCTGGGTTTGCGCCCGGGCACCACGCGTTATCTGCAAACATTCCCGTACGTCGGGCGCGTCGAGCTGGGCAAAAACAATGTGCTTTCAGTGAAGGGCGGCGAGACTCTGAATCTGCGCGCGGGCGAAGACTGGATGCCGCTCGGAATTTCAGCTAATCAAACACTCAACCTGACTGGGGTCGTATTTGCCGGCCACGGCATAACCGCCAACGAGCTCAATCACAACGATTACAAAGGTACATATTCGAAAAACCAGGTTGCCGTGATCCAAAAGGGCACGCCGGACGGTGACAATCCACATGGTAGATTTACAACTGCCGGCCAGCTTCGTTTCAAGGTCGCAGCCGCTCAGAACGCCGGCGTTGGCGCGCTTCTAATCATCTCGAGTGAAGACGATCTCAAAAATGATGCGCTCGCGCGCTTGCGTTACGACAATGCCGGCCTCGCAGGCATTCCGGTCGCCGTGATTTCCAAACAAGCAGCGGAGAAGTTAGCGAATGCGAAAGAGATCTCGCTGACAACCGACGTCGTGCGTGCCGAAGTTCCGGCGTACAACGTCGTCGGCGTGCTTGAAGGCTCCGATCCGGTTCTCAAGAACGAAAACATCGTTATCGGCGCGCACTACGATCATCTCGGTCGTGGTGGTGAAGGAAGTCTCGCATCGCGCGCCGGTGAGATCCATCATGGCGCTGACGACAACGCGTCAGGAACCGCGGGCGTGATCGAGCTTGCACGCATCTTCAGCTCACAACGTCCAAAGCCGAAACGCACCCTCGTCTTTATCGCTTTCGGTGGCGAGGAGGAGGGACTGCTCGGCTCGAACTACTACGTCAACCACCCGCTCGTGCCGCTCGACAAGACCATCGCCATGATCAACATGGACATGATCGGCCGCATGAAAGATCGCAAACTCGTGATCGGCGGTGTCGGCACGGCAAAAGAATGGCGGCAGTTAATCACCCAGGCAAACATGTCTGAGAAGATGAACATCGCTGCCAATTCGGGCGCGCCTGCTCCCAAAGGTGTCCCGATCGTTGTGTCAGCAAACGGCCGCCCGATCATAACTGTCGATCCAAACGGCGCTTTCGAGCTGACGCTCAACGAAGACGGCTACGGGCCGAGCGATCACTCATCGTTCTACAGCAAACAGGTGCCCGTGCTCTTCTTCTGGACGGGAACGCACAACGATTATCACAAACCCTCTGATACTTTCGACAAGATCAACTACAACGACGAAGCACGCATTCTGAGGCTCGTCGCGCGCATCCTGCGAGACCTCGATTCCGCCGACCAGCGACTCACTTACACAACGGCGAAGAGTCCGGCGCCGCGCGGCGGTGGTTTCCGTGTCTATCTCGGCACGATTCCAAACTACGCTGATAGTAATGATGGGTTACTGCTGGATGGTGTGCGTGACGATTCTCCCGCGGCAAAAGCCGGACTGAAAGCGGGTGATCGGATCGTAAAGATCGGCACTCGCGACGTGAAGAACGTCTACGACTACACTGCTGCGCTGGGTGAAATGAAAGCTGGTCAGGAGTACGTAATTGAAGTGAAGCGGGGAAGTGAGAAGCTGACTCTGAAGATCACGCCTGAGGCCCGAAACTAAAACCATCCACAGATTACACAGACTTTTTCTGTGTAATCTGTGGATGGCATTTGCCTTTACCAGCGTGGCTCACGCTCGTAACGATCGTTATCGCGATCACGGCCGCCACCGCCGCCGTAACCACCACGACCACCACCACCGCCGCGTCCACCACCGTAACCACCACGGCCGCCGCCGCCGCCCCGGTCAGTTCTGGGCTTGGCTTCATTGACGGTCAAATTGCGTCCGCCAAAGTCCTTGCCATTGAAAGCCTCGATGGCTGCTGCTGCCTCCTCAGGGGTTGCCATCTCGACAAAAGCAAAGCCGCGCGATCGGCCTGTTTCGCGATCTTCAATCACCGAAGCTGATTCGACTGTACCTACTGACGCGAAAGCTTCGCGCAGTTCCTCGCTCGTAGTTCGAAACGAGAGATTTCCGACATAGAGTTTTGTAGCCATTTAACTATCCTTAATCTGAAGGGAAGCGCGGGTCTGCTGGAATTCGCTGATCCAGTTCGGGGGGGACGACCGATACTTTCGGCGAGCTGCGACGAACCCGATGCTCTAAAAAATCTCGAGAGCGGCTTCTAACTGGTTGACAACTGCCTCACTCTCTATTCAGCCGAACCTCGTCGCCTTACGATCACGGACAGGCGCAATCACCGTTGATGCGCGAGAGCAGGTAACTGGTAGGCAAAAGTATGCAGGAGCCCTTGGAAAGGGTCAAGAACAAATTTGACGTTTCAGCCACAGATTTCACAGATTAGGCAAATTCGCCCCGATCCGTATAATCTGTGCCTCGTTCAGAAATCACCCACGAAAGGTTAGGAAAATGTCGCAACGTATCCCTATTACTGTGGCCAATGGCGACGGCATCGGGCCCGAAATTATGGCCGCCACGCTCCGCATTCTCGAAGCTTCCGGAGCGCCCCTCGATATTGAGACCATCGATATCGGCGAGAAAGTCTATCTCGCCGGCAACTCGTCGGGCATTGAGCCGAGTTCGTGGGAATCGTTACGACGCACCAAAGTCTTTCTTAAAGCACCTATAACTACGCCGCAGGGCGGTGGCTACAAGAGCCTGAATGTTACCGTTCGTAAAGTGCTCGGGCTGTACGCAAACGTACGTCCCTGCGTTTCTTATCACCCGTTCGTCGAGACAAAGCATCCGGTGATGGACGTCGTTATCGTGCGTGAGAACGAGGAGGATCTGTACGCGGGAATCGAGCACCGGCAAACGAATCAGGTTGTTCAGTGTTTGAAACTGATCTCGCGCCCCGGGTCCGAAAAGATTGTTCGTTACGCGTTTGAATATGCAAAGAGAAACAACCGGAAGAAAGTCACCTGCTTCACGAAAGACAACATCATGAAGCTGACGGACGGTTTGTTTCATAAGGTCTTTGATGAAATTGCGACCGAATATCCTGATATCGAGAACGAGCATTGGATTGTCGACATCGGCGCCGCCAAACTGGCTGACACGCCGGAAGCATTCGACGTGATCGTGATGCCAAACCTTTATGGCGACGTGCTTTCCGACGTTGCCGCGCAGATTGCAGGCTCAGTCGGACTGGCGGGTTCGGCGAATATCGGCGAGCACGTTTCGATGTTTGAAGCGATTCACGGCTCGGCGCCACGACGCGCCGGTCAGAACCTCGCGAATCCTTCGGGACTGTTGCTGGGTGCGGTGATGATGCTGGTCCATGTCGGTTTAACTGAGCACGCTGAGCGTGTTCACAACGCGTGGCTGCGGGCGATCGAAGACGGCATTCATACGTACGACATTTACGACGACAAAGTGAGTAAGCAGAAAGTCGGCACGAAGGAGTTTGCGGATGCGGTGATCGAGCGGCTGGGCCAAACACCACAGATTCTGAAAACGCGGAAGTATAGTAAGGGCGAGGAGTCGCATTCGAAAGGCGCCAGTGCTCTGAAAGTACCGCAGAAAGAGCTTGTCGGCGTCGACGTTTTCCTCGATTGGACCAAAGGCTCGCCAAACGATCTCGGCGACGCGCTTAGTAAAGTTAACGGCGACGGCGTGAAGCTTACGATGATCAGTAATCGCGGCGTGAAAGTCTGGCCCGGCGGCCATTCGGAGACGTTCTGTTCCGATCACTGGCGCTGTCGTTTTCTGACTGAATCGAACGGCGGCAAAGTCGCGCATGCGCAGGTGGTGTCGCTGCTCGGTCGGATTGCTGAGGCGGGCTACGATTTCATCAAGACTGAGGGTCTTTATACATTCGACGGCGAGCGTGGGTTCTCGTTGGACCAGGGAGAATAAGATGGCAGAAGACAACGGAAATAGAAAGTTGGTGGCGGTCATTATGGGTAGCCAGTCTGACTGGGACACGATGCGCCATGCGGGTGAGACGCTGACCCAGTTTGGAGTGGAACACGAGAGCCGGGTGATGTCGGCGCACCGGTCGCCGGCGCTGGCGGCGGAGTTTGCGTCAACGGCGGAGTCCCGGGGTTTAGAAGTTGTTATTGCCGCAGCGGGCGGCGCGGCCCACCTGGCAGGAGTTTTGGCTGCGCATACGACGCTGCCGGTGCTCGGCGTGCCGATGAAGAGCGACGCCTTGAACGGGCTCGATTCGCTTCTGTCTACGGTCCAGATGCCGGGTGGAATTCCGGTTGCAACGCTGGCGATTGGCAAGCCTGGCGCGATAAATGCGGCGCTTTTCGCAGTCGCGATCCTCGCGAACAGCCGCCCGGAGCTGCGGCAAAAGTTGCACGAGTTCCGCGCCGCGCAGGAAAAGAAGATTCGTGAGACTGTGCTGTAGAAGACATTTGGCAGGATGACCGGATTTACACGATTTTCGGGATTCGTCTTGAAAATCCCGTCATCCTGTCGCACAATGCCCGCAATGTAACACTCGCGCCCAAACCACATCTCTCTCTCGCAACCCGATGGATCCTAGCGAGCATGATCGGCCAGACAGTCTCCCATTACCGAATTCTCGAACAACTTGGCGAAGGTGGCATGGGCGCGGTTTATCTCGCCGAGGATCTTCATCTGGCGCGGCGAGTCGCAATCAAGTTTCTCACTTCAACTGACCATCACTACCGGGCGCGCTTCATTCGTGAAGCACGGGCAGTCTCCGCGCTGAGCCATCCAAACATCGCGATGGTCCACGATTACGGTGAAACCCCGACCGGGCAGCCGTTTATCGTGATGGAGTACGTTAAAGGCAAGTCGCTCAGTGACCTGCTTGATGAAGGGCTTACGCTTACGCGCTCAGTGGAAATCGTTTCGGCCATTGCGGAAGCACTTGGCGAGGCGCACCAGCAGGGTATCGTCCACCGCGACATCAAGCCCTCCAACGTTCTCGTGAACGAGCGCGGCCACGTGAAGGTGGTTGACTTCGGACTCGTGAAGCACCTGTTTGAGCCGCCTTCAAGCGACGTCGATCTCGACGCTAAGACTATCTATTCGACTAAAACTCGTAGCGATGTGATCGTGGGAACGCCGCTCTATCTCTCGCCCGAGCAGGCGACCGGGAAGAACATCGATGGCCGCAGCGACCTGTTCGCGCTCGGCGCACTGCTTTATGAGTGCATGACCGGGCAGTCGGCATTCTCGGGTGGCAGCGTGCTCGAGATCGGCGCACAGATCATCCACGTCACGCCACCGCCGCCCTCGAGGATCAATTCGGCAGTGCCGCCTGCGCTGGATCGAGTGACGTTGAAGGCGCTGGAGAAGAAGGTCGATGCACGCTACCAGACGGCGGCTGAGTTTTTGACGGACCTGAAAGCGGCGGCGACAGGGTTGACCGGAAACGGCGTGCCGGTGTCGAGCAAGCCAAGAAAACCAACGGAAGGATTCAAGCGCGCGACAAATGCCTTGGGGACGCTGACGATGCAACTGCGGCGACAGCGTTTTTCGATAGCGTCAGTAATTCCCATTTTTATTGGCGTCGGTCTCCTGGCTTGGGCCATCTATTACTTCTGGCCTCGCAGCTACTATCAGCCACCTTCCGGGGCCCTCTATTGGTACGATCAGGGAACTGAACATTTGCGTAATGGCACGTACCATCAAGCTAGTAAAGCGCTAAGTCAGGCGATTGAACTCGATGATCGTTATGCGTTGGCTCACGCTCGCCTTGCACAGGCGTGGACTGAACTTGATTACACCGACCGTGCGAAAGATGAGTTACTGATTGCTACAAAGTTTAAGGATCGCGCACCTCTCTCACCGCGAGACTCTTTATATCTAGACGCGATCCTCGCAACCACGACGAGACAATTTGGTGATGCAATTAAGTCGTATACCGAGATCGCGAAACTCGCGCCTGAAGAAGGGCCGGTGTATGTGGATCTTGGCTACGCATATGAAAACGATGGCAACACAGACAAGGCACTTGAGAATTACCTCAAGGCAATAGAGATGAATAAGCGACAGTATGCCACTGCTTATTTACGGGCCGGCATCATCTATCAACGCAAGCTGGATACAAACAATGCGAAGGCGATGTTCGATGAGGCAGAACGACTGTATCGCGCTGGAAGCAACGAAGAGGGCACGATCGAGGTGCTACGAAATCGCGGAATCCTGCTCCGAGACAAGGGCCAGTACGAAGATGCCAGGCAGCAGTTTGAGCAGTCGCTCAACGCCTCAAAAGCGATCGGTAACGAAGCACAACAGATCACCGCGCTGATAGATTTAAGCTACCTGGCATCGATGCAAGGCCAGATTGCCGAGGCGGAGAACTTCGCGCAGCAGGCCTCCAGCTTTGCGCAGCAGAAACAACTCGAAAACCTGGCCGCCGGTGGCTTCCTTGAACTCGGCAATTCGTTCTCAACCTTGGGAGATGACGCAAAGGCAGAAGCTTACTATGACCGGGCAATCCAGTTTGCGCGAGCAAACAAGGGTCGTCTGCGCGAAGCGCGAGGATTATCAAATCTCGGAAGTTTATACATTCGTACTGCACGCGTGGATGACGGCATGAAAATGGTGCAACAGGCCTTGGAGTATTTTCAGCAGGAGAACTATCCGAGAAGTGTCGGCATCTGTTTGACGCAGCTTGGTCGTGGCTATCGTCGTAAAGCTGACTTCGCCGCCGCGCAGCAGGCTTTGAATCAGAAATTTGATCTCGCGGTCCAAAGTAAAAATCAACCGTCAATTGCGGACGCATACTTCGAGCTCGGGCTGCTCCGGTTAGACGAAGAAAAGTACCCTGAAGCCCTGGCCCAATATGACAAGGCCCTGGAAATCTATCGAGCAGTTAATAATAAGTTTCGCATTGCCTTTACTAATACAAACCGCGCGCGGATTTTTGTGAGATTGGGCCGGTTTGATGAAGCTAAATCATTGCTGGACGAACTATTCAAAACTACGAATGAGCTACAAGGCTCAGCTCCGCTCGTGCCTGAGCTTAATCTGAGTATCGCAGAGATGAGTCTTAGTGAGGGAAAGCTGGACGAGGCAAACACCGCAGCAAACGAGGCTCTTCGTACAGCTAAATCTGAGGTTCTTATTGAGAGTAAATACTTTCTCGGCCTGGTGAAGGCGGCGTCAGGAGGACGAAACGAATCGAAGACTCTGTGTGAGGAGGCAGTCAAGGCGTCCTCAAACGCGGGCAATATAACTCTGCACTCGCGGGCGCTTCTGTCCTGCGCAGACGCTGCTTTGCGACTGAACGACGCACAAACCGCGCTCGCGCTGTCAACGCAAGCTCAGCAAAAGTTTACACA